>JAZLKO010000041.1:0-27664 GCA_045597685.1 Prevotella sp. | reverse complement strand
GGGACAACTGTGTCCTGACGATACATGAATCGACTCAAATAAAGACAGAACTCAGGAAAAAAGCAGACGAGGGCAAACTCTGATGGCATACCCTCGTCAATAGATTTTGAATTCGTGGAATTAAACGACAATCCCTAAATAAACCTCGAGTAAAGCAATTAAACTTATTCGATCTCTTCGATCAGTACGAACTATAGCCAATTACCCAGAACGGCATGCTTCACGAAAGTACTGAAATTCAGTATGGCACGTCTCGAACACATTATCCGTTTCCCATTGACCTAACCAGGAACCTACTCGTCTGCAACGTCAAGAAGGATAATTGGGAGCAGTACCTTGATGGTACAGCCAAGATTTACTATACAGGTAAAAAGTTCCCTACTACCGTTGCTCTCAACAAACTCTACTACTTCATGCCGTACCTCTCAGGCAAGGGCATCCGCGATCTCTACTATATCAAGATTGCTCGCCTTGGCTATCGCAAGGAAGGACAGGTGGGAGAAGACAAGAACGACCTCCGGCTTGTGTTTGAGATAGAACGTGTCGGTCAGCTATTTGATGATTACAAGAAAGTGACACTCGAAATCTGGAGAACATTTACAGACACAACGATTAGTAAAGTCATAGGACGATAATAATAGATATGAGTTTTATGAACAATCCAGCAGACAACACCCCTGAATTGAACTCTCCTTTCGACCAGTTTCGAGTGGTGGAGGCGTGTGTCAAGGCAGGTCTCAGAGTGCCGAAGTTTGAGCAGGACGAGAACTTCAGAGCGACAATCTGGAGGAAAAATGTCACCCAAAATGTCACCCAATCCGATGCTGATAATCAGGTTGATATAAAAAATGTCACCCAAAATGTCACCCAAAATGTCGGTCAATCCAAACAGGCTGTTCGATACATTAGAATAATGAATACTCTGTTAACAAACCGCCGTACTCTTCTGCAAGAAATAGCTGAAATATTAGGTGTATCAAAGCGAACGATTATTCGTGACTTGAATGTTATGCGTCAGAGTTATCGAATTGAATGGATAGGTTCACCCAAGACGGGACGATGGGAAATAGAAAAACTGTAATCGATACATAAGTTAAACCTTATAGCCAATAAGCTAAGCAATGTACATTCTCTTTGAAGAACATCAGTATGAAAGTACCCTTGTTGAGAAGGTTCTGAAGGACATCTATGTCTTGCAGGACGTGGACAAGAAGGTGAGCGTACAGTATGTGGGTTATTTCTACAATCCGCATCTGCATGACTGTGTCTTCATATTGCCTAAGGTTCTGCTCAAGGATGAAGGCAGACAGGAGGTGCTGGCTGGAGTGAAGCTGCCAACAGATGAATCGGTCAAGCCCGAGCAAGTGCTGACACCCAAAGACCAGCAGAAGCTGGGCAAGGAGTACAGAAAGTTCATCTATGAGTTCTCGGTATGGGTGTATAGGGCACTAAGCGTGTTCTACAAAGCCAATCCTCAGAGCAAAGCCATCCTGTACAAGCACTTGCCACAAACGGGTAGAGGCAAACGTGCAAGAGCCAACACGTATCTTGATATTGTGTTGTCGCTGATAAACTTCAACCAGGAGAATCGCGACTTCGTGCTGTTCACCATCAAGAACCTGCATCGTGGCAACAATAAGATTAATTGGACACGTACCATCAACCGGCAGACGGCCATGGTGCAGAATGAGGAACCCACCTACCTGCAAGTAGTGAACAGGAAACGCGTGGTCAACTATGAGGAGGAACTGTTTGTCATCTTTTACAGTATACTGAACTACCTGAACAAGGAATATGGTTTCAATTCGCCCATCAATATCCAGTATGACCTTGTGACGGGCAAGCAGTTCACCCAGTATCTGCATGGCATGGGCAAGACAAGACTGATGCAGATTAAGTACAAATACTTCTCGGACAAGGCTCTGCAACTGTGGGATCTCTGCTATGCTTTCTTTGAGAACAGCTACCGCATAGCCATCAACACTCATGCTCAGGAGTATATCCTTGCCAAGAAGTTTGAGGTGATATTCGAAGCGATGATTGATGAACTGATAGGTACGCCACATACGGAGATACCAAAGGGATTGGCAGATCAGAAAGACGGAAAGCGTGTTGACCACATGTACACCGATTTGGCTTTGACATCTGCTGATCAACAATCGAACCGTGAGGTGTATTATATTGGTGACTCGAAATACTACAAGAGTGGGCATCCTCTTACTTCGGAATCTATCTATAAGCAATACACTTACGCAAGGAATGTCATCCAATGGAACATCAACCTGTTTCTTTCGGATGATACAGCCTTCGATGAGGAAGACCGCAAGAACCGTCAGTCGGACAGGGAGAAGTTCAAGGGTATTCACCTTCAGGACACGAAGGCTACCGAGGGCTATGATGTGATACCGAACTTCTTCATCAGCGCATTCGTTTATGACGACCATTGCTATAATGCTACTAAAAATATACTGAAGCATACCGATGGGCAAGGAGAACACTGTACGAAGGTGAGTTATCAGTTCCCCGACAGATTGTTTGACCGTGATACATTGTTCCTTTCGCAGTATGACGTCAACTTCCTGTATGTCCTCTTCCTCTATGCCCGAAACAAATCGAATGAGAAGGCTGCCTGGAAGGCAAAGGTCAGAGAGATTTTCCGCACAGAGATAAGGGATGTGATACAGAAAGAGTATCAGATTTATGCCATGCGTGCCAAGTTGGGTGTGGATGGTAGCTTATATTTGCAACAGCACTTCTTTGAGCTGAACGGACGAGTATTCCAGCCATACGGAGAAGGAAGAGAGATGTACTTTGCATACGCTCGTCCACGGGATGAAGCTAAATGGGCTGATACCCAAGGGCAATACGACATGCTCTCGAAAGCCTTTGTGATAGAGAAGTGTGACATGGGTAAAGACCCGAAAGAGGAACTCAGCCAGAAGATGGAGGAAGAACTGCAACAACCTGTGGAAGCCCCGAAGTGGTTGACGATGCACTATCTGGAGCGCGACCCTTCGATGGGTGTACTGGTGGGTTACTACAAATCGGAGGAACATCTGAAATGGATAATGGGCGCTAACGACAAGGGTTCGCTGGTGTACAACGTCCGTCTGCAACAGAGGGGTGAAGAACCCCGGGAGGGTGCGCATACGGCAGGTTTCTATAACAGGCAGAATGTGCAGTTCGTAGTGCTCTATACTGATGGAGCTGAGGAAACTGGTGAATATCGTGTTTTTCATGTGAAAGATACGGCTCAGAAAGTAACAGAAGAGCGTATGCGTGGAACCTGGTACCCGATGGAAGAATTTTCAGATGATGACGAACCGAAGCCGTCACGCAACTACTACTTCTTCCGCTTTGACGAGGAGGTGACGCTTGGCAATCTGAAATTCAAGGAGATGTTGACGGCAATGAAAAGCAAGCACTTTGCTGAATTTGGAAGTTATACATCCGGTGAACCGATGTTTGCTTCGGCAGAATGGGTGATAAAATATAAAGAGAAAGGCTGATATGCCAGTAGGGGAAATGGGATGGTTCTGCTATCCGTTTTCTGCATATTAAGCACAAATCCTGCTGGACTTTTTGAACTTTAGCTACCTAATCTAAACCTTAAAGAAAGGTTATCACAACCTTAACTATACCTTGGAGGTAGCGATAAGGTAGCGATAAGGTAGTGATAAGGTAGAGAACAAGGTTTTTTCGGTAGGGAGCCAGTCTATAGTTTACACTTTATAAAATGTATGATTTTGAATGTATAGGTGGTACAATAATTTAAAAAAAACTAAAAAAAATGCATTTTTACGCCTTGAATTATTCTTTTTTGCTAAATTTGCGCCCAAAATGTGTAATTGTGTACGTAAATGAACGATATCATCCTTTCGAGTCTGTTGAATCTGTTGGCTCTGTTCAGCTCTACTGACGTTACTTCCTTGCACGTTCAGGGTGTGGCAGAGAAGCGGTGCGCTGAAGAGCATGAATGCAGCTCCGATGTACTACCAGCAGATAATCGCTGGATATGATACCAGTGCCGTGAAGAATGGGAATCATGCTGACAATACGTTTATTCAACTTTCGTATTAACAAATTAATTTTAGAACATCCCTTAAGGTAATGATGAAGAAAATTGTATTCATTTTTTTTACACTTGCCCTTATGGCTCTGACCATTAGTTGTAGTAAAGATGACCAGCCTTTCAAATCACAGAAAGTTTGTGAGATTGGCAATACAGGGAAGGTGGTATCTTCCGTTTCCTATTCAACGTATTCGGACGATTCTCCGTACACGTTTGCGTCCAATATGACGTTGCGGTATTCTCCTGACTGCTCCAAAATCACTGAATATGACCTCTCGGAAGGAATACCTGGTAAGCTTATGAAAGACTACTCCTACAATCTTCACGGAGACACAGTTATTGATAATAAAGGAAAAGTTTTATTCAACGACTTAAAGTTCAATGACAAGGGATATATCTGTCATCTAACAGACTTCCAAGGATTTAGTCATGGCACAACCCACGTCACATACGACATTTCATATAATAATGAAGATCGGATGTCAAAGATTACATTCCATTTCTTGGATGCCGATGAAAAGACGAATCGCATCCAGAACGTTAATCTTTTTTGGGAAAATGGGCTTCTTAAATCGGTGGAGTTCGACAATAATGGCGAAGTCAAAACAACGACCTACGAATATGGTGATAAGCTGAACATCCACCATCAGGCTTCCGTTTCTTTCTTCAGTAGTTTGAATTTGTTATCATTGGACATTATGCGTCCGTTCCTGGCAGCTGGATACTTCGGAAAGGGACCAGACAAATTTGAGGTGTCATCCCTTGAGACGAGTTCCTCAGCCGCTGAAAGCAGGACATATTCCGTGGAACTGGATGCAGAAGGCAAGATAAATGCTCTGCACGAAGAGTATGGCAAAGGTTCTCACGTGGACTATACATTCACCTATTATAATATAAAATAAAAAGTTATGAAAAAGTTAATTCCATTATTAGGTTTTTTGGTAATTATCAATGTTTTTTTCAATTTACTCTCTTGTAGTAAAGATGATTCTGACATTGTGAGTTATGACTATTCAGAATGGGCATATGTGACTGAGGCAGATTCCGTCATTTATGCCAAAACCAGGACTGCATACCTCGCAGATCCAGCAAATGCCGGCTCGGTGAATTCTAAGATTATGCAATTTCTTTCGGCCCCATACGCCGTAAGGACAAAAGCAGTTGGGAACGGGATGAACTATCAGTTTGCCTGCCGAGAGGATTATGTCGTGACGGTTTACAAAGGTATTGGCGATGAGATTGGAAAGGTGATGGAGATTGAGGTTGGATGTGATGATCAGGGTTCTCCTCGTCCTCCTATTCCCCCTCTCCCTGAACCTCGTAAAAGGGACACAATTCCATATTAGTCTGGAAAAGGCGCTATGGAGATTCTCTCCTATGCAGAGAGATTCATAGAATCTCAGGGGTTTCATCTGTTGACCAAGGAAGAAATCCCCAAGTTTGCACGTTGTGCGGTGGAATCATACGGGAGCATTGCTTATGCGCTCGATGATTATTTCGTCGGACATCCGTGCACTAAGGATGAATTGTGGGAGATGTGGCTACTCAATCTGAAATATTTCTATTCCAAGGCACTCATCTACTCCGATAGTCCAGATTGCAATGGTTGGATGCTTTGGATTCCGCCAGGGTTCAAGGGTGTTTCGGTGGTTGATTTCATCCGCCACGGTGGCATCAGAATGTCATTCAAACTCGGTCCCCCCACAATTAAGCGGATAATGCATTACGAAGATTACTGCACTTCCGTGAGACAGAAAGCCACCAAAAGCTGCGAATGGTATTTGTATAATCTTGTCGTAAGACCAGAAGCCCAGGGGCAGCATCTGGCAGGTAAACTTGTCAGACCTATGCTGGAATACTGTGCACAAAACGGAATACAGGCTTACCTTGAAACTCATTCGGAAAAGAATGTCGAGATTTACAGGCATTTCGGCTTTGAAGTAGTGAGCAATGACTCCATTCCTGGCACAGGGGTGACTCACTGGGGTATGGTGAAGTAGAAGATGGTTGAGGGGGATTGAATCGTAAATTGTAAATGGTTACAAAAAAAGGTGTAGATTCAGTACATAGGAATAGCTACATACAAAACAAGAGTTTCTGGACCTTTTTCATGGCTTCAGTCCTCGTCTCGCTGGTTTACCATATAAATATGCTTGTCGATGGGGTGATAGTTAGTCACTTTGTCTCACCAGATGTACTGAGCGTGTATAAACTGGCAGAGCCGATAATGTATATCCTGTTCATCTTTCCGACTATGATTACCAAAGGTGCGGCGGTTGTGGTAACCAAGGAGATAGGTATGCAGAAATATCACGAGGTTTCGAAATATTTAATTTCAAGCATAATAACTGTGATAGCCGTAGCCGCTCCATTATCCGCATTTTTTGCCATATATTCCGACATTATTACAGGATGGCTAACCGATGAGACTCGGCTGTGTATCCTTCTGCGGCCATATTTGCCCATAATCTTTTTTGGGAACTTTTTTGTGGCGATTCAGCTTCTCCTGATGAAATATATCACCATTACAGGGCATCCCAAACTGGCAGCCTGGATTGTCATCGCCTCCTCGATAGCCAACATTATTCTCGACCTGTTGTTCGTAGGAGTTTTTTCAATGGGTATTGCAGGTGCTGCATGGGCCACGATGATAAGTGTCTTATGCTCGTGTGCTTATATGTCTTTTTTCCTGTTCCGCAACAATTCCATGATAGCTTGGGTTAGGCCTGCACTATCGTGGATATTCGCATGTAGCCGAAACTTATTTCTCAATGGAATCCCTGCAGCTGTGGCATCCATTGCAGTAGCAGTGTTCTCTGTTGTCCTGAATATGCTTGTACTGAAGACTCAGGGAGCAGATGGACTGTTTGTCTTGGCTTTGGCATCGCAACTTTTGGCAATAAGTGGACTTATCCTCGATGGTGCTGGAAACTCTGTTTCTGGACTCGGAGGAGTTATGCTTGGTGAAGGGGATATAGACGGGTATCGTAATCACATCAAAGGGGTACTGAGGAAATGTGTCATAGCCTTATCCGCAATTTCCATACTGATTATCATTTATCCTGATTTCATGCCGATAATGTTCGGTGCTGACAGTCGGATGATTTCATTCGTGAGCAATCCGCTGCGCATCCTCTGTCTGGCATCCATACCTTTTTGTTTCACAATCATTCTTGGTCATGCATTCCTTCTTCAAGGTCACAAAGTTCTTGCTTCTTTCCAGCAGGCCTTGTATGCTGTATGTATTCTTCCTACAGTATGGGTGGCATCAGTCTTTTACCCTGAATATCTATGGCATTTCTTTTCTTTCGGAGTGTGGATTATGTTTTTGGTGATGGTATGCTGCACTTATGTTATCTCACGTAAGAGAAGGGATTTGCATTGGTTCACATTGATTCCAAAGTATCCGAACGCCCCTGGAATATCATTGTCTGTGGGTTATGACCGCACATCCGTGCAGAAGGCCTTGAACATGATTCATAAATTCCTTGACATCTGTGAGTTGGACAAAAATCTGTATTACAAGATAGACCATTGCGTAGAAGAACTAACATGCAACTTGATTTCCATGACGGAGAATACAGGCAAGAAAGGTAGTTTCGACATTCGTGTCATTGATGAAGAAGAAAGGATTTTCATAACAATGAAAGACGACGGGAAGCCGTATAACCCAGTCGTCAAATACGATATTTCAAACGGAAGCAACATTGAAGAAGCAAACACAGCACTTATAATTCTGAATGCTTTCTGTCCAGATCTGAACTACAAATACATAAACGGAATTAACTGTGTATATATGAAATTCAATTATGGCAAGAGGACTTTTTCAGTCGTTAACAGAGTGACCTAAGTAATAAATCTATAAATTATAATTGGCTTTTTATTTTACCACAAGGAGGAAACCACCGCGTGGCGGAACGATGAATGATTGTGGCACCTTAATAGTATCGGTGATTTTCCATGGAGATGATGCCAAGTTGCTATCTTCAAATATTCTTACCGATTTACCTGTGATTCCAAGTGGCTTGGTGTTGATATTGATTGTCTTTTCCTTGTCGATACCATTGATTCCAGCAATGTACCACACCTCACCTTTTCTGCGAGCAATAACTGCATATTCGCCTGGATAGCCTGCAAGTAGTCTGGTGTCGTCCCAAGCTGTTGGGAGATTGGTAAGAAAGTCTCTTACCTGTTGTGGCTGTGCAAGAAAACTTTCGGGTTTATCGGCAAGATGCTGTATGCCAGATTCATAAAGTGCTGTAAGCGCCAGTTCGTGAGCATGGGTGGTGATATGCGGATGCTGTGAGTCGGAAAAGGCGCATGGGGTGTAGTCCATAGGTCCGACAACATTTCTTGTGAACGGCAGCATAGCATTGTGAGAGGCTGCAATTGGGGTGAAAGTAGGAACGTTATTGTACCATTCCGCCCCATAGACACCTTCGGTGCTCATTAGGTTTGGATAGGTACGTTGCCAGCCGCGAGGAATGGTTGCTCCATGAAAATTCACGAGAAGATGGTGTTTAGCAGCACATTTGAGAAGGTCAATCATATAAGCCATGTTCAGATTGGTGTCACCTGAGAAGAAATCTATCTTCACCCCTGCAACACCAATACTTTCACACCATGCAAATTCTTTTTCCCTATCGTCGGGTTTATTGAGCCGATATTTCGGTCCTGGAGCGCCATTGACCCAGCCAACGGATGAATTGTACCAAATCATAGGTTTTACGCCTTTACTGATAGCGTATCTTACAGCATCGACAATAGTCTTGTCATCCTTCATATTGTCCCATTCTGCATCAATGAGCACATATTTGAGTTTTAAGGTTGCAGCAAAGTCAACGTATTTTTTGATGATATCGAAATCGTTTGAACCATGGTTATAAGCCCAATACACCCAACTCGCCACTCCAGGTTCTATCCATGACACATCAGTCATTGTGGAGGCATCAGAATTGTCGGTGATGAGGGTGGAACTTACAACATCGGCAAGTGAGCCAATAATAAAAGTCTGCCAGCCGCCAGCATCTCCGTCGGGAAGAATGTTGAAACGATTTTTGCCAGCAATGGCATACATACTCGACCCCGACTCATTGCTGTGGATATTGGACTCTGAAATCAGCACAAACACTGACTGCTTGCCTGCTTCATATTCAAACAGGGCAGGATAGCCAAACCTTTGATTTTCTTTTACTACACGATTTTTAGGAAAAAAATCCTCGTAACTGTCGGTCCATCGCTGAAGCCAGTTGTTGTCGGCATTTTCGAGTGAGACAGTTCCAATCGCACCCTTCACAGCAATGCCATTGTTATAGACGCGAAGATTTAAAATAGGTTTGGAGTCATCTGCATAATACGTGCTTTCGTTATAGGCATTAGTGCAATGGTGACGCTTGCCTGTGAGCATGTTGTATTCAATGGTCTTATGCTGTGGTTGCGACATTGTGAAAACATTTGATTCCATCGTGAAAATATGCAACCACTTGCCATGATTTTTATACTCCACATTGATTGTGTTTTGGTGGGAAATAGATGCTTTGATTTTTCCGTTAGGTGAGATTTGGGCTGATGAGTTAACGAAAACGAAAACTAAAACGAAAACTAAAAAATTTTTCATGCAGCAAAAGTATGAAAAAATTTTGTTTTTTAATCGACAATTGATAATTGACAATTGGTAATTATGATTTTGTATAAAAAATCTTAAAACCTTCAACCTTCAACCTTCAACCTTCAACCTTTTTACTACCTTTGCATTCCAATTGCGAGTTTCAACAATTAACAATAGTAATATAAGCATTTAAAATGGCATTTACAAGACTTACAGCTGCTGAAGCAGCAGCAATGATTAAGGATGGTGAAAACATTGGTTTGAGTGGTTTTACACCAGCCGGGACAGCAAAAGCTGTAACAAGAGAGTTGGCAATCAAGGCAGAAGCAGAACATGCTGCAGGACGCCCTTTTAAGGTGGGTATTTTCACTGGTGCTTCTACAGGTCAGAGCACAGACGGTGTGATGAGTAATGTGCAGGCTATCCGCTACCGTGCTCCTTATACCACCAATCCTGATTTCAGAAAACATGTCAACGCTGGCGAACTGGCTTACAACGACATTCATCTTTCGCAGATGGCTCAGGAGTTGCGCTATGGATTTATGGGACAATGCGACTGGGGTATTCTTGAAGTTTGCGAAATCACAGATGATGGCAGGGCCTATCTCACAGCAGCTGGAGGCATTGCTCCAACAGTAGCACGCATTGCAAAGAAAATCATTATTGAGTTGAACTCATTCCACTCAAAGAGTGCAATGCAGTTGCATGACGTTTATGAACTGCAAGATCCTCCTTACCGTCAGCCAATTCCTATTGTAAAGGTTGGTGATAGAGTGGGCAAGCCATACGTACAGATCGACCCAGCGAAAATCGTAGGTGTTGTGGAATGTAATCTTCCTGACGAAGCACGTGCTTTTACTGATGCTTCAGAGGTTACTGATACTATTGGTTACAATGTGGCAGAATTCCTTGTAAACGACATGCACAGAGGCATTATCCCTAACACCTTCTTGCCTTTGCAGAGTGGTGTGGGCAGTACTGCCAATGCTATTCTTGGTGCTCTTGGAAACGATAAGCATGTTCCTAACTTCAATGTTTATACTGAAGTGTTGCAGGATGCTGTTGTGGGATTGATGCAGCAGGGTAGGGTTGTTGATGCAAGTACATGTTCGCTGACTGTTTCAAACAAGTGCTTGTATGAAATCTACGATAATATAGATTATTTCAAGGAACACCTTACAATCCGTCCGAGTGAATTGTCAAATTCACCAGAGGTGATTCGTCGTTTAGGTGTCATTGCCATCAATACAGCCATTGAGGTTGATATCTATGGAAATGCCAATTCAACACACATCGGTGGTACGAAGATGATGAATGGTATCGGTGGTAGCGGTGACTTTGAAAGAAATGCATACATCAGCATCTTCACCTGTCCAAGTACAGCGAAGGGCGGCATGATTTCTTCAATTGTTCCATTTGTTAGCCATTCCGACCATTCAGAGCACGATGTAAATGTTATTGTTACAGAGCAGGGTGTTGCTGATCTCCGTGGTAAGAGTCCAAGAGAACGTGCGCAACTGATTATTGAAAATTGCGCTCATCCTGATTACAAGCAACTTCTTTGGGACTATCTGAAACTGACTAAGGGAGGTCAGACTCCTCATTATCTGCCAGCAGCGTTTGCAATGCATGACACCTTGAACCGTAAAGGTGACATGCACCTGACAGATTTTGCTGAATACGTGAAATAACGTACGGTTTGACCGATGAATAGAGAGAAAATAGTAAACTTTCTGACGTGCAAATATACGATTTTTGCCGTTTGGATGGTATTTACTATTTTCTCGATAATCAACAATCAGGAAAACAACTACAAGATTTTTCATAATGTCTTTTGGCATGTGTGGGATGGCAAGCCATTATACATTCCTTATCCAGAAGAATATTTTGACGTAAATCTCTATGGTCCGTTTTTCAGTGTGCTGATTGCTCCGTTTGCGCTTCTGCCATGGCGGGTAGGACTGATTTTTTGGAATGTAGGGCTGACATTGCTCATGTATTTGACAATAAGGAAATCTACATTTTCCTGGAATCAGCAATTATTGCTATTGTGGTTTTCCGTGAACGAGTTTTACACTGCGGTGGGCTCGGCACAATTTAACATTGCCATTGCCGCGCTGATATTTCTTACTTATTATGCTATTGAAAAAGAAAAGGATGTATGGGCTGCATTATTCATCGTGATAGGAACATTTGTCAAGCTCTATGGAATAGTGGGCTTGGCTTTTTTCTTTTTCTCAAAGCATAAATGGAAGTTTTTACTATACCTATTGATGTGGAGCGTAATTGCATTTGTGATGCCAATGGTACTAAATTCTCCGGAATACATAATAGGACAGTATGGCGACTGGTATGATGCGCTGGTGGCAAAGAATGAACTGAATCTTGATGTTTCGGGACAGAATGTTTCCGTGCTTGGAATGATAAGGGTTCTGAGTGGATTTGCCACTTATTCAGACTTGTGGATTATTGTTCCAGGATTGATTCTGTTTGCATTGCCATATCTGAGAATCAGCCAATATAAATATCTGCATTTCCGCTACGCTATTTTGGCATCAATATTGATGTTTTTGGTCTTGTTCAGCACTGGCAGTGAATCGGTTACTTATATCATTGCTGTGCTCGGTGTGTGTGTCTGGTATGTTTCAATGCCGCAACACCGTACAAAATGGGATATTGGACTAATGGTGTTTGTGTTTTTGATTACAAGCATGTCGCCATCCGACTTATTCCCACGCTACGTAGAAGAAACCATAATAAAACCATACGCACTGAAAGCTTTGCCTGTGTTTTGTGTATGGTTGAAACTGACGTATGAACTATTGACAATCGATTACGGAAAAAGTACAAACGAAAACCGTAAAACCAAATTTAATATTTACAATTTATTTACGATATAATTATAACTCACTGGCTCTGACTACTGACACTGACTCCCAAACGACCAAATAAATATGATAAAGCAGTTTTTTCAGATAATGGGACGTTACATGCGTCCTTACAAGAAATACCTTGTGTGGTCTATTGTGCTGAATTTTGTTTCACAATGGCTTAATGTTTTTTCATTTGCAGTACTGGTGCCTATTTTGAATATACTGTTTAAGATAGATACCACTGTGTATCATTACAAGCCATGGACATTTGAGACACTCGACAAGGAAATAATCATCAACAACTCGTATGCATACGTTCAGGAGATGATAAATGGCTATGGTGCATTTATAACACTGATAATCATGGGCTCCCTGTTGATAATAATGACTGCTTTGAAGACTGCAGGATATTTCGGCTCGTCGGCAATAATGATGCCTTTACGTACTGGAGTGGTGCGGGATATTCGTGTTCAGGTTTATAAGAAGGTACTGAAACTTCCTCTCAGTTTTTTCTCAGAGGAGCGCAAGGGTGACATCATTGCCAGAATGAGTGCCGACGTGCAGGTGGTGGAAAATTCCATCACCAGTTCTGTGGATATGCTTATCCGTCAGCCGATAGCAATTATCGTATGCTTTATTACTCTGTTTGCAGTAAGTTGGCAGACAACAGTATTTGTTCTGGTTGTGGCTCCGTTTGCAGCTTGGGGAATGGGATCTGTAACAAGAAAACTCAAAAGTCAGTCGGCTGCGGCACAAGAGCAATGGGGTAATATCATTGCCGAACTTGATGAAACGCTTGGCGGATTGCGTATTATAAAAGCGTTTATTGCTGAAAACAAAATGCTGAAACGTTTTGTGAAAACCAACAACACGTATCGCAAATACATGAATGAGATGCTTATCCGTCAGTCATCGGCTCATCCTGTAAGCGAATTTCTCGGCACATGCATAATAGTGATAGTGCTATGGTTTGGCGGCTATCTGATTCTCAACAACAACAGTTCCATCGACGCATCAACATTTATCTTCTATATGGTGATACTATATAGTGTTATCAATCCGATAAAAGATTTTGCAAAGGCAACCTATCAGATACCTCTTGGTTTGGCATCAATGGACCGCATTGATTTTATCATAAAAACTGAAAATCCTATCAAGGAACCTGAAAATTCTGTTGAACTGAAGGAATTCAAGGATTCGGTAGAGTTTAAAAATGTTAGTTTCAGTTATACAGAAGGCCGACCAGTATTGAAGGACATAAATCTTGTAGTACCTAAAGGAAAAACAATTGCTCTTGTTGGCCAGTCGGGTTCAGGCAAATCGACAATGGTTGACCTTATCCCTCGCTATCATGAAGTGAGCAATGGTGAACTGCTTATTGATGGCATTAATGTCAAAAATTTGAAAGTATCGGCTCTTCGTTCGCTAATAGGCAATGTGAATCAGGAGGCTATTCTGTTTAATGATACTTTCTACAACAATATTACTTTTGGAGTTGATAATGCTACAATGGAACAGGTAGTGGAGGCTGCCAAAATAGCCAACGCTCATGAGTTTATTATGGAAAGTGAGAAGGGTTACGACACGGTGATTGGTGACCGTGGCAACAGATTGTCGGGTGGTCAGCGCCAGCGTATAAGTATCGCACGTGCAATACTCAAAAATCCTCCGCTGTTGATTCTTGATGAAGCGACCAGTGCCCTTGATACTGAGTCGGAGCGACTTGTTCAGGAAGCGTTAGAAAGACTTATGAAATCACGTACTACCATTGCAATCGCCCATCGTCTTTCAACAATCAAGAATGCTGATGAAATCTATGTCATCTACGAAGGGGAAATAGTAGAGCATGGGCAACACGATGACCTCATTGCTAAGAATGGCTATTATAAGAGGTTATACGATATGCAGCAATTATAAGTAAAGGCAGCTCTCATTTCCCATATTGAAAAGCAAATCCAAGATACTCAGATTTGGCAGGAATCCAGTTTTCTGCTGATGAACTTGATAGTATGGCTTCCCAACTTGTAGAGATGAATCGTTTGTTATGCCGCAATAACTATCTGTCAGATGGATGTTAGGTTGGATACCGAGTAATTCACAAAGTTTGTATGTGATTTCCATATTATAATCGAAAAGAAAATCCCATTTCTTTTCAAAAAAAGGCAGAATATCATCTTGATAATATTCAAAAAAAGGTGAATCACCGTATGCTGACATAATGGCATTCCAATGCTGATGCCGCCACTTGCCATGGTCGCTTATTTTGATATCTTTAATAAGGCATTTCTGTCCATGGTAGCCCTCGACAGGAACACTCAATGTTTGTCGGCCCTGTGAGGTTCCTATTTCACAGCGTGTGCGAAATGTTTGTTTCTGATAGTTTTCATGTTGCTCAATCTGAATATCAGTGGCACTGTTGAGTAGTTTGAAGTACCCAACAGAACCAAAATATGCTATAGGAAGAATCATTGAGTGGGAGTTTACTTGATATTATCTACCCAGCGGAACAAGCGATTCCATCTTACACCTCTACCATCAGGATCGACTGACAACCAAATAAATATTGGCTTACCAACGATATGGTCTTCTGGTACAAATCCCCAATAACGGGAATCGGCGGAATTGTGACGGTTGTCGCCCATCATCCAATAATAGTCCATCTTGAAAGTATAGGAATCAGCCCGATTTCCATTGATGAAAATCTGATTATTCTTAACTTCCAGTTGATTACCTTCATAAACAGCTATTGGACGTTCATATATTGGCAGATTGTCAAGGGTCAGTTTTATGCTTTCACCTTTCTTTGGAATCCATATTGGACCATAGTTGTCGCGTGTCCAATGATAGTTTGCATTTAAAGGATACAGGTCGCCATAGTATTGTGCAACGTTCAAGTCAACATCTTCAACAATATCGGTACGTGCTTTGAGCATTTTTGCAGCATACTTTGTAAGTGGCATTGCACCTGTTTGATTGAGACTTGTAACATCTTCCATCGTAATGCCAAGTTCTGCCATCAGTTCATCAGGGATAGGCTGTTTGAGTTTCACGATATAGGTGTATTGCACATTCTCAGGTTCCTTGTTTGCCTTGCCATCGAGATAGACTATCCGATCTTTTATCTGTAAAGTCTGACCAGGAAGACCTACGCAGCGTTTCACATAGTTCTCTCTGCGGTCAACAGGACGTGAGATGAGTTGCCCGAATTCTCCTGAATTATCTTTAAGATATTGGCGTCCTGTGGCATAAACATTATTAAAGAATTCTCTCAGTTTGTCTGGTTCAACATTATCAGGGTCAGCTTCCAAAATCTGCTTGCCATATCCATAGCATAGCTGGTAATAATCCATAGCCTGATATTTCATATCTTCAAGCACTGAGTCGCCTGCAGGATAGTTGAACACAACAATGTCATTAAGCTTTACATACCCCAAACCTTTCACCCGTTCATATTTCCATTGAGGCCATTCTATATAACTTTTTGTTCCTGCTACTGGTAAAGTGTGCTGTGTCAATGGCATTGTGAGTGGAGTCATTGGCTTTCTTGGACCATAACTGGCTTTGCTCACAAAGAGGTAATCACCTGTCAGCAACGACTTCTCCAAAGATGAAGACGGAATTTCGTAGTTCTGAAAGAAATAAAGATTCACAAAATAAACAGCAACCAGTGCAAACACAATGGCATCAACCCAACTCATAACTATGCGCACTGGAGTTTCAGCCTCTTTCCACCATGTCCAACGAATCTTTTTTGTGATGTAGGCATCATAGATGAATGGCACTACAAGCAATCCCCACCAGCCATTAATCCAGTAAAGGAATAGCAAATACAGCAACATTATTACGATGAACTTAGTCCACTGAACTTTCATGTTAAGTTTCTTTTTGCTTAAATCTTCCATAATTATATCAAGAAAAATTCTAAAAATCAAATAAATCCAACATAGTCAGCCAGCCACTATGTTTTGCGGTGTATTCTGCTGCAAGCACAGCCCCTAAAGCAAAACCTTGACGACTATGAGCATCGTGAGTAATCATAATCTGGTCCGCATCACTATTATATTTCACAGTATGAATCCCTGGCACTTCGCCTTCACGGAAAGATGTAACAGGTAGAATGCTGGAATTGTGCTGTTGGTTGGTTTCAGTTGCCAGTTCCCAGTCTGTTTTTCGGTCAAGATTATCAATCACCTGTTCGGCCAAAGTAATCGCAGTTCCTGATGGAGCATCCAATTTATGGATATGGTGGATTTCTTCAATACTGACATCGTATTCTGAAAATCTGTTCATTATCTTTGCAAGATATTTGTTCACAGCACCAAAGATAGCAACACCAACACTGAAATTACTAGCCCAAAACAGAGTTTTTCCTTTGTTAAGGCACATGCGCTTCATTTCATCACCATGCTTTTGCATCCATCCTGTTGACCCACTTACCACTTTTACATTATGCTCAAATGCCTTCAGGCAATTTTCGTATGCCACTTTGTAATTAGTAAATTCTATTGCTACGTCAGCACTTTTGAATGCAGCACTATCAAAATCCTCTTGATTATCAATATCGATTTTGCACACAATTTCATGTGCTCTTTGCAGCGCAATGTCTTCAATCATGCGCCCCATTTTTCCGTATCCGATAAGAGCAATTTTCATACTATTTGCAAAGGTAAGAAAAAAGGTTAGAGGTAAGGGGTAAGGGGTGAGGGATTTTATGATTTTTTAACCCTATAAATGACGATGGTAACTACAAATTAAGCTGTAAAGTGGAGCAATTCTTAAACTTCAGATGCAACACGACGAATGGCGTTTAGACGGAGAAATATGAATAGGAGTATTGTAAATCCCCACAAAGAGGAGCCACCATAACTGAAAAATGGCAATGGAATGCCAATAACGGGTGTAATACCTAACACCATGCCTATATTTATAAATAGGTGGAAAATAAAAATACTCACAACGCAATATCCATAGACTCGTGCATAACGCGTAGCTTGCTGTTCGGAAAGATAAATAAGACGAATTATCAATGCCAGGAACAATACTAAGACCCCTACACAACCTAAAAATCCTTCCTCTTCACCGATAGTACAAAAAATGAAGTCGGTATCCTGTTCTGGTACATATTTTAGTTTTGTCTGCGTACCATTAAGAAATCCCTTTCCTGTAAATCCGCCAGAACCGATAGCTATTTCGCTTTGGCGAACGTTGTAGCCAACTCCTGTAACATCGTTTTCCAATCCCATCATAACATTTATTCTGGCTCGCTGATAAGGCTTCATCACGTCGTTTAGTACATAATTAGTGGATACGGAAAACAATATTGAACCTAAAGCAAATATGCCTATGTAGAAATAATGCATGAAATTGTTTTTCACTCCTTTGAAAACATAAAACACAATCAGTGCCGTGCAAATGATTACCATAGCAATATTTACATTGAATGGTATCACAAATATTGAAAACATTGAGACAGCCAACACTATGCCAAGAATCCATCCTCCTAATACGTATAATTCTTTTTTATTGCGTTCATATACGTATGTCATACCAATGGAAAACAATAAAATAGACAACAAGACTAAATAAGTGCCAAGCGAAGTAGGAGTATCGAAAAGCAGAGTATCGGCATATTTCAGACCAACAATGAAATAGAATGTTGCAGCCACCCCGATAAACAGGACTATTCCAGACATACCTTCACGATAGAACATCAGGAAAAATGCCAGATATACTAATGCTGAACCTGTTTCTTTTTGCATTATAATGAAAAACATTGGTACAATCACCAATAAAACAGCCACCAACCAATGTTTTATCTTGTTAGTATTGAAATCGAATGCATTCATAAACTTTGCAACAGCCAGAGCTGTTGTAAACTTGGCAAATTCCGCAGGTTGTATTCGCAAAGATCCTAATACAATCCATGAGCGTGAACCATGTATTTGTTTAGGATTGAATATGGTGAGAAATAGTATCAGCAGCATTATACCATATAAGATATAAGAAAAGGCATCAAAGATGTTATTGTCAAGCAGCATAATTACACATGCAATCAATAGTGCTGTGAGAATCCATATAATCTGCATTCCTGAACGTGAGTCAAGACTAAAAAGTGTGTTTTCTTCGTATGTATAGCTTGCTCCACAGATGCTTATCCATCCGAAAATCATAAGCAGCAGGTAAATTCCCACCACCCACCAGTCCAATGCGCTGAACATATTTGGTCTTTTTTCGAAGATTCTGCTTGTCATTTAGTTGTTTGGTCGTTTGCAATTATTAAAATAATAATTTATCAGTTTTGCTCCAATAGGAACTGCCGTTGTTGCACCGAATCCAGCATTTTCTACATAAACAGAAATCGCAATCTTTGGATGCGACATTGGCGCAAAACCCATGAAAACGGAATGGTCTTGTCCACGATTTTGTGCTGTACCTGTCTTTCCACACACACTTCGTCCTGGCAGATTTGCTCCTGTACAAGTTCCATTTTCAACAGCAGCACGCATACCACGGACAATGTACTCATAATAACGCTTGTCTGCCATGGTGTAATGACGTTTGGTGTAGGCTGTGTCAATTGGTTCTCCTTGAATTTTCTTTACTACATGTGGCTTGATGTAATAACCCCGATTGGCTATTGTGGCTGCCTGATTAGCTATCTGTAATGGAGTGAGTGTGACCTCGCCCTGTCCGATTGATATACTGATGATTGTAAGTCCGTTCCATTTATAGGAATAGGCTTTATCGTAGAATTCAGCATTTGGTATAAGTCCACGTTTTTCGCCAGGCAAATCAATTCCTAATTTGTAACCAAATCCCATGCTGACCATGTAATCACGCCATTTTGACATTGCATCATTTGTGCTTTTGTACTTTGTGCGGTCAGACATCATATTGTATAATCCCCAGCAAAAATAACTGTTACAGCTGGTAGCCAATGCAGGAATAATACTTAATGGTGCAGGATGAGAATGGCATCCCACTTTCAAACGCTTGTATATGAAACCTTTATTGCATGGATAGTATGTGTTTGATGTAGCAATTCCTTCTTGTAGAAACACAAGACCTTGTGCGGGCTTGAAAGTACTGCCAGGGGGATATTGCCCCATGATGGCTCTGTTGAGCATTGGCCGATTCTTGTCGGCACGCAATATTTTATGGTATTCTCCACGAGTTCTACCCGACATTAGTTTCTGATTGTATGTCGGCGCAGACACCATGCATAGAATCTCTCCTGTTTCGGGTTCTATTGCCACAATACTGCCACTATGACCTTCCATCAGTCTTTCTGCTTCTTTTTGAAGATCAATATCTATGCTCAATGTCAGATTTTTTCCAGGATAAGGTTTGTGGTCGTATTTACCATTTTTATAACTGCCTTGAACTTTCCCACGTGCATCTTTCAAAAACACATGAACCCCTTTTTTGCCACGGAGTTGTTTCTCATAAAATTTTTCAACTCCACTCTTGCCTGTGTAATCACCAGATTGGTAGTAATCGTCTTCTTCTATGTCGGCAATAGAAACCTCTCCAATCTCACCCAGAATATGTGCTGCGCATTCATGGGAATACTGGCGCACAGCTCTTTTTTGAACCGAGAAACCTGGGAAACGGAATAGTTTTTCCTGTAGGGCACTAAATTCATGGACAGTAAGTCTGTCCATAAATAATTGTTGCGAGAAACGCGAATATCCAGGATTTCTTGTAATGTCTTTAATTCTCGACATCTTGTCAACAAACTGCTGCTTGGTTATGCCTAAGGTGTGACAGAAGTCTAATGTGTCCATCTTGGGATTCAGTTCGTTGACAATGACCATGATGTTGTAAGTCAGTTGATTATATACAAGAAGCTTATTGTTTCGGTCGGCAATTATTCCACGCGACGGAAACTCGTTCTTCATCAGAAAAGCATTGGTAACAGCATTTTTTTTATAGTCGTCCGTCAGAATCTGCAGATAAAAAAGACGAATGGTATAAAGCAGGACTATAAAAATGGCTAATCCTGCTATAATGTAGCGTCTGTTTTCATATTTATACTCTGTCATTTCCTAAAACTTTCAATCACCATGATAAACAATACCGTTATCGCAGCACTTGCAATTATTCTTAATATCCAGTCTTGGAAATTATGCAAATTGAATGCTTCAAACGAAAAGAATAATACAGTGAACAGGAAAACTACAGTTAAAGCATATCTTAAGAATGTCCTGAAACCTAATGCGTTCATAGACGGCTGTAGGGTTGCATAATCATCTTTAGGCAAGAATAATTGGATAAGATATGGCTGCACAAAACTAATAATCGTCAGTGATGACGCTGCAACTCCTGGAGTGTTGGAGAAAATATCGATTATCAGTCCAAGGGAGAAACCCCACAAAAGCAAACTCCAACGAGAACTGCCAATAGGGAAACGCATGATGAAATATACGTACATCAAGGGCGTTGCATAATGGAACAGGTGAATGTGGTTGAATACAAATACCTGTGCAACACAAAATATCAAGAACCAAAACAATTTATTATTCAACATACAATTGATGATTCAAAATTCACTTATGGGGTGTTCTATAAATTATAGCACACGCATTATATCATTGATAACGAATCTGTTGCCAATTTCTGCAAGCGGAATCGTTCTTTTACTGCTTTATTGTCGATTACGCGCACATCGCGTAAGTTGCTGAAATTTGCTGATAGTTTGATTTTGAGTCTATACGACAGACCATCAGATGAATTATGAGCTTTAACAATATTACCCACAGGCAAGCCTTTCGGGAATATCGAAGAGTAACCACTTGTAATAACCTGATCTCCCAATGCAAAACGCGCATTTCTTGGAACATCGTTTAGGTCGGCTTCATCCACAGCCTTACCATCCCACATCAAATAGCCGAAATAACCATGGTTTTTTATACAGCAACTGATTCTGGTATGGGAGTTCAAGACAGACATCACCACGCTGTAATGGTCGGAAACCAAATAGACTATACCAACAACACCATTCCCGTCAACAACACCCATATCCTCTTGTACACCATCGGAACTCCCTTTGTCGATTGTAATAAGATTATTTCTGTCGTACAGACTATTGCTAATGACTTTTGCGGCAATAAATTTGTACGGAATGCTGATTGTTTGTTGTTTGATTTTGGCAGACTCCAACGTTTCTATTAAATGCTCATTTTCTTGCATGAGTTTAAGATTCGTTGAAGTCAGTTCTTCGTTTATCTTTGCCTGTGAAAAGAAATTGGTGAATACCGAGTTCCATTCCAGAAATATCCCTGCTATTGTATTAGCAGACGAAAACCAAACACTGCTCTGATAGCCATTATAGCTAAAGAGCAGTACGAGACTTATTATTTCGAGGAAAAGAAATAATAGCCAATGACTGAATCTGTGTAGAAATTCAAGTAGATTCTGCATTCCAAACGATAACTATAGCGATAGCAAAAGCAACTATCGACCGTTAGCTTATCTCATCAAGAATGTAAAGCGGTCAACATTTTTCAAAGCTATGCCAACACCTTTGGCAACACTATGGAGTGGGTCTTCCGCAATATGGAACGGAATTTTTATTTTTTCAGAAAGTCGCTTATCCAAACCACGTAATAATGCTCCACCGCCTGTTAGATAAATTCCGTTTTTGATAATATCAGCATACAATTCAGGAGGTGTCGTCTCCAATGCCTTCAATATTGCAGCTTCCAGTTTTTGCAATGAGCGGTCAATACAATGGGCTATTTCCTGATAGCATATTGATACGTGAACTGGCAGAGCGGTGATCTTGTTTGGACCATTCACAAGATAATCCTCAGGTGCAGATTCACCTAAGTCTGTAATAGCACTACCTACATGTATCTTGATTCGTTCTGCCATTCGCTCAGAAACTTTTACGTTGTGCTGTCGCCCCATATATTCACGAATATCATTTGTAAAGTCATCACCAGCTACTCGAATTGAATCATTCGCAACAATACCACCAAGCGAAATCACGGCAATTTCAGTAGTACCACCACCAATATCAACGACCATATTTCCTTCTGGAGCTTCAACATCCACACCAATACCGATAGCGGCTGCCATTGGCTCATATAATAGATAGACATCACGGCCATTGGCATGTTCAGCTGCATCGCGTACTGCACGAAGCTCAACTTCTGTGCTTCCAGATGGAACGCCGATAACCATTCTCAACGATGGTGAGAAGAACTTGCTACCAGAATGTGCCATCTTGATAAGTCCGCGCATCATAAGTTCACATGCGGAGAAATCACTGATTACACCATTGTAGAGAGGTCTGGTGGTGCGGATATTGTCATGGGTTTTCTCATACATCATCTTTGCCTTTTCGCCTACTGCTATCATCTTCCCCGTACGATGATCAACTGCTACTACACTTGGTTCATCAACAACAATTTTATCATTACTGATAATAATGGTGTTGGCAGTACCCAAGTCCATTGCTATCTCTTGTACAAATGAAAATAGTCCCATAATAACGTTTCAAACAATTTAAAAAAATTTAATTCGGCGCAAAAATAATAAAAAGCCGTAAAATCACAAAAAACTTCCAAAATAATTATAATTATTTAATTATTTTACTCGTCTTCAGCAAACAATGGATCTTCTGGCGAAACCATTGTTGGCTTTTGGGCATTAGCCTTCAGAATATTGTCAGGAACGTATTTATTTGGAACAACAAGGCGGAACATATACTCACGGAACCATTGTGCTGACATTATCAAACATCCTTTCTGTCCCCAGTCCTTGCCCCATGAATTTTCTACTTTCCACTTCTTTGGCATGCCGTTTTCGTCAAGATCAACTCCAGTAAGTGTCATTGCATGGGTTGACCCACTGTCAAACGTTGAAATCCGTTCTGCCTTCGTCATAGGGAATATTGTGTTGAAAAGCGATGCATAGTCATAATTGTTTATATCTGCATAGCCGCGTTTTCTGTCAAGAAATTTGGCAACATCGTACGAACTGTACAATTTACTGCCATCCTTCAATGCTTCTATTGCCATTTTTTCAATATCTTCCATTGGTAGGTTGATGTATTTCCAGTTGTGACCATCGTATGTGTGGCGGTCAAATTCCACTTCGTAAGTTTTATAATATTCGCGGCGAGGATCATTCATTGCCATAATAAAGGAACCGTTGAGTTGTTCTCCAACAACTTCTTTGTAGAAACTTTTTGGAGTATATTTCTTCGTTTGTAATGGTTGTCCTTTCTTGTTCTTGAAAGCAAACGTAAACTCCGTCGGAGGTTCTCCAATAGTCATGGAAAGCATGTGATAAATAGTACTTAGCATTTTCGTTTTTTCCGCGATTAAATCGTTGTTTTTTGCTTTATTGACAACCATCTTTCGCAGCTGTAATCCATACTCGCGCAATTTGCTACTGATAAGTTGTCGCATACGCGATGTGTTGTCGGTTGAAAAACTTTCTGGCATAGCTGTTTTGGGAACAATTCCGTATTTTTCAGCCAGATCAGCAACACCGCAAAATGTTCCTCCGTCATTGATTGGTGATTTAAAGAAGAACTGCACTCTTGTGTCATCTATTGGCTTGTTAGCGGTCTCTATTATCCCTTGCAGAAAAAGATTAGCTTTTTCGAGTTGGTCGTAGAAAAACAAATATGCTTGAGATAGTTCTATGTTTAATGAATCAGCCTTTTTTGCAAAATTACCACGCAGAGCATTTAGTCCACTAAAAAGCCAGCAGCGTCCTGAACTTTTTTGGTCGGTAATGGCTTGTGCTTTCGTGTCGATACTGAAATAAGTATCCAGTTCAGCTTGATTTTTGTGATTTAATGCGAGCAGGTCAATGGCATTTTCCTGAATGGCATTGCTTAATGCTTTGTCGGAAACTGTCATCTGTTGAGAATTGCGAATCTGTGACAACATGGACTCTGAAATACTGCCATTTTGTGCATTTGTCTGTAAAATAAAGGCTGCCAGCATAACGGCGGCAAAAACAAAATTTTTCATAATTTATAATTGATTACTGATAATTTTCTTATAATCCTTTCAAGTCAAAAAACCTAAAATATAAAACCTTGGTTCTTGAGAGCTTCCAGCAGGCTGGTACTTATCTGTTCGTTGTCATTGCGAGTATAACGAATGTCAGTAAAGATTTGAGCTAATGTTTTTTTATTATTAATTCGACAAAATTCCTTGTTCTCTTCAAGATTTTCCTTTTTATGATAGTAGTTATCTATATCTTGCTTGGAATAATCTTTATATGCTTCTTTGTGGATTATCGCCTCTTTTGGGAGTCGGTCGCTTGTATTAGGATTCTCATCAGGCCATCCCAAAGTAATAGTTGCAACTGGCATCACTAATTTTGGCAATTTCAGTATGTTGATAATTTGTTGTGGCATGTAGATTGTTGTGCCGAGAAAACAATATCCCAATCCCTTCTCTTCTGCAAGGTTGCACAATGTCTGCGTAAAAAGCAGTGCATCAATAGCTGCATTCATAAACGAAAGAAAATTATTATAACCAGGTTGCGCCTTTCGTTCTTCACACCAGCGTGTTGTCCGATTAAAGTCGGCACAGATAGTCAGCACAACAGGTGCTTCTGTAACCATTGGCTGGTTAAAATGTGTGGGAGCAAGCCTGGCTTTCATTTCCTCACTTCGGGTAACAACTACACTATACAATTGCAAGTTACCCATTGTCTGAGTATGTTGCGCTTCATCTATAAGACTCTCGAGCAATTCGCCATCAATCTCCTTGTCGGAGTATTTGCGAATGCTTTTTCTTTCGTATTGCGACATCATAAATCCATAATTTTTAATTGTTCCTTCTACAAAATCATACGCTCCTCGTCATGAAAGCAAAAAACAGCTTCCGCAGAAACTGTTTTTGGAGGTACCTGGCGGAGTCGAACCGCCCTTCACGGTTTTGCAGACCGGTAACTAAGCCGCTCATTCAAGGTACCAAAAGATTTTTGACGATGCAAAGGTAGGAAAAAAGTTTAGAGTTTAGAGTTTATAGTTTATAGTTTTAAGATTTTTTAATATTTTTCATAAGAGCTTGAAACTATTCACCTATTTGAATAAGATGCTAAGCAAGTAAATTATATAGTGTCAGTTGTCAATTATTAAATGAACTTAATTATTAATTATTAATTGTTAATTGTTAATTCATTAGTGCAGTTTTTTCTTATATTTGCCGCATATTTTTTGAATTGTATCTAATTGGAAGGCATGACACCCCAGTGGAATGCCAACAGTAAAGGTTCGATTGAAGTCCACGCCGAGCTGAAGTCAGAGACCTCACTGAGGTTAGAGAAGACTAAAGCGGGCTTGGGGAAATAAAAACTTATTGGACAAACAACGCACCGCCTACGTGTTAGGCAAAGCGTTTGAGAGGACGTTACAAACGTTATCTTCTACGTGCAAATCTGGTAAATTTCACTATCTAAGAAGAAGCGCAATAGAACGTCCACAAGGGATAGTTGTAACTATGCCTTATTATTACATACGCATATAATAAGGACAACCATAACTAATCTCGGCGTGGGCTTACTGTTGCTTATCTTTAGATAGGGGCATTACCAGAGCCTACACGTGGGATAAGCAGGATGTTAGAACCCACGTCTTTTCATTTTCCATCAATTCAGCAACACAATTTTACCCGCCGAATCTGGGTTTCTATAGGCACAAAATTTTTTTCGCTTATGCCAAATCCTTATTTGAAGACGGCTACCGTCACTTTTAAAAATGTTTCATTGGAAGTTGCATCTATTGACCAAAGCAACATGTCACAACTTGTAGCAAAACACTATCAAACTTTTTTGGGGCAAGGTAATATTCCAGGGCCTCATCTTGGAGATCCGAATGCGAACGTCTATTGGCTATTGGGCAATCCGGGAGGATATGTTCCAGGCATTCCAAATTTAGTCTTGATGAACAATTTGACTTTCAATGCTGGTGGAAATATATTAGTGAACCAACAATACAGTTCCCATCCTGGTTTTAGTTGGCTTATGAAAAATTGGAGAGCAATCATCAATGCAACAGGTTCAATCCCTAACATATTTACGATTGACTATTTCCCTTTTCATTCAAAAAATTTACAACCTTTCATGAGAAATCCATCATTGTTACCATCATACGATTATTACAATATTTTAATAAATAAGGCCATTGATATGGATAAAGTCATAGTTATTGGGCGTTTGAAATCAGAATGGATAACAAGAGTTCCACGATTGAAGAACTACAATAATTTAATTTGTTTGAAGAACCCACGAAACGTGGCACTAAGTCCAGGCAACATGTCTGCTTTGGAGTGGACCATGCTCTTGAATGCAGTTCAAAATACAACTACAAATAATATTACACCGTATAATCCTTGAATGATAAAAATATCAAACTAAATTACACTTTTAAACCCAAAGGTTATGAAAAATTTTATTAAACATTTATTAATGCTCTGCTTATTCGGGATGATAAGCATGGGCGCTAAAGCGTCTGATTTCAGCGCAGTCAATGATGATGGTGTCACGATTTATTACGACATTACTTCAACAATAAATCATACATGTGAAGTAATAATAAACGGTTCTGGTTATTCCGGAAATGTAAATATTCCTTCAACTGTAAACTATAGAAACATGAGTTATTCCGTGACTTCGATTGGCAATTATGCTTTTT
Source organism: Prevotella sp. (assembly GCA_045597685.1). Taxonomy (GTDB): domain Bacteria; phylum Bacteroidota; class Bacteroidia; order Bacteroidales; family Bacteroidaceae; genus Prevotella. Next base: position 443 of record JAZLKO010000041.1, on the reverse strand, counting down.
ATGAATGCTCAGGCTTGACAAGTGTGACAATCCCTAATTCCGTGACTTCGATTGGATTGAGAGCTTTTGAATTCTGTACAGGCTTAACAAGTGTGACAATCCCTAATTCCGTGACTTCGATTGAAAGGACGGCTTTTTTGAGCTGTTCAGGCTTGACAAGTATTGTTGTTGAAAGTGGAAACGCAGTTTATGATTCAAGAGACAATTGTAATGCAATAATAAAAACTGCATCGAATACATTGATAATTGGATGCAAGAACACAACAATCCCTAATTCCGTGACTTCGATTGGAGATCATGCTTTTCCTGACTTCATCACTTTTCTGCGCCATCACATAGCGGAGAATGAAAATCAAGGAGTTACATAAAATAATTGGGTGACTTTGGGTGACGCAAGGCATTTTTTTTGTACCTTTGCACCATGTTTGTACGAAAGAAAACGA
>JAZLKO010000040.1:0-27783 GCA_045597685.1 Prevotella sp. | reverse complement strand
TATTTTCAGTAAGTTAGCATTATTTATGAATTGTCATTAAGAATTGTTAATATTCTCTTGCAACATAAGGAAAATCAGAGTGTTACGCAAACATCTGACGGCTTAACATTCTGCAAAAGAGGTGTGCGAAACTTTAGTTCTAAATCCTTTGAACTGCTTAGGTTTTTCGCTATTCAGACGTGTAGTTGTTTCACTTACAGCATAACGAGGGAAACGGTTCAGTCTGCCATCCATAATGTAAGTTTTACTCCAATATTGTGAAGGTAGAAATTCAAGGTTGAATCCAGCTTCACCAGCAATGGCTTCAGGTACAGGCTTATCCAAATAAACGGATATTTCAACAGCCTTTCCCATTGCTGTGACAACAATACGACTGTCAAAGTCATAATCATTGTAACGTAATCCGACTTCGATGGAATTGTTCTCCCTATTCACCTTGCGGCTTGTTGTTTTAGGTACTAAATCCCATTGTTCAGGTGTATTGTTCAATCTGATGGCACCACCCTGAACAGCACGGATTCCATGCTGGATAATTTCAATACCAGAGTTTTTCTCGTCATTGAATCCACCATCGAAAGTGTTGCTGAAGACAAGTACGTTAACACCCGTACGCTCAAAATAATCAAGGTCGTTAAGTTTCAAAGATTCATTGCTCGAAGTTTGTGCGTTTAATTCTGCCGAGCAGATAACGCAAAAGATTAATAGGATAATTCTTTCCATAATTGTTATAGGGGGAATTTGTCGTTTGGAATAGTTATGAATAGTATTGGATAGTTTTGGCCTTTGGCAGAGGCGGGATAAAAGTCAATTTTGCGGTTGTTGGTTGATTATATGAGTCAGTGTCAGAGTCAATAGTTCGCTTTTGGGGCACGAAGTTAACAAAAAGATTGAAAGTGAAAGGTTGAAGGTTGTAAGAATTAAGGTTTTTTATTAAAAATTCATAATTATCAATTATCAATTATCAATTATGACTTAAAAAAACAAGGTTTTTTCATACTTTTGCAGCGATATATGTGCGAGATTATGAAACAAGGGTTTTCACAGCAGCAAATCCAAGGTCAGCGGCAGACAATGAAACAAGTTTTGTCGCCAGCACAATTGTTGACTAAAAGTCTGATTGAACTGCCAATCAATGAACTTGAGGAGCGTGTGAAATTGGAAATGGAAGACAATCCTGCCATAGAGGTTAACTCTGACACTGACGATAACGATACGCTGCGCTACGATAACGATAACGAAAACCCTCAACCCTCAACCCTCAACCCTCAACCTTCAACTGACTCTGGTTATGATGAGGATGATTTTGAAAAAACTGAAAGACAGGATGTCCTGCAAGATGTGCTGATGAGTATGGGGGCAGACGATGAACTGCCTCACTATCACAATGAGTCAGGAATGGATTACCAATTATGTGATAATAGTAGTTCTTTTATTGATGAACTGAATAATCAGATTGGTGAACACGATTTGACCGACAAGCAGGAATTCATAATGAAATACCTTATCGGCAGTCTTGATAACGATGGCTATTTGCGAAAAGATTTAGGAGAAATTTCCGATGAATTGGAAATATTTCAAAATATTCATACATCAAGAGATGAAATCGAAACGGTAGTGGATATTCTTCATGATTTTGATCCTCCTGGTATTGGTGCAAAAGACTTGCAGGAATGTCTGTTACTCCAAATAAATAGGCTGCAGATAGAAAACAAAGGTGAATTGACTGCGCTAATGAAAAAGGTTGTGAGTGATTATTTCAAGGAGTTTACTCATAAACATTGGACAAAAATACAAAAATACCTGAAACTTAACGATGTTCAAGCACAATCCTTGTTTAGAGAACTGACAAGGCTTAACCCCAAACCAGGCACTTCGATTGGCGAAGTTTTTGGAGGGAACTCACAACGGATAATTCCTGACTTCATTGTGGAAACCTTGGACGACGGTTCTATAACTGTCAGTTTGAATAATGGCAGAGTGCCTGACTTGAAAATATCTGAATCGTTTGAAGAAATAGAGCAACAGAAAGAAACCAGCAAGCAAGTGCATGAAGCCGTAGTTTATGCCCGCGAGAAAATAAGATTGGCAAATACTTTTATCGGTGCCCTCATGCAACGTCAGCAAACTATGCTTGTGACAATGAAAGCCATTGTGGAAAAGCAACGAAAGTTTTTTAAGGATGGAGATGAGGTCGCAATTGAGCCAATGGTTCTAAAAGATATTGCCGACAAAACAGGGTACAGCCTGAGCACTATTTCAAGAGTGAACAATAACAAATACGTGCAAACACGTTGGGGAATATACCCCATGAAATTCTTCTTTGAAGATTCACGTTTCAAAACTGCTGGTGCTGAAGACTTGTCGCCAAAACAGATTAAGCAGTTTTTGAAAGAGCTTATTGACAATGAAGACAAAAAAGCACCATTAAGCGACCAATTTCTCGCAGATGCACTCAAGAGGCAAGGATTTCCTGTGGCGCGACGCACAGTTGCCAAATATCGCGAACAAATGAATTACCCGATAGCAAGACTGAGAAAATAAATGGCACATCTAAAAATCAGACATCTGATAATTGGCTCGAAATACATAAGTGCAATTTTTGCACCAACCTATCTGCCGATAGTGGTGATGGGACTGCTTTTCTTGTGCAGTTATTTAAATATGCTGCCATGGTTTTATAAGCTGTTTATTTTGCTGCTCGTTTATTGCTTCACAATATTGCTGCCGACATTTCTTATAAAATTTTATTTTAAACATAGAAATTTGAGTGTGCTGCAATTGAGTAGCAAAGAGCATCGCATCATTCCATACGCAATTTCTATTCTATGTTATGTAGGTGGAATGTTGGCAATGGAGAAATTGCATGTTCCACATTTTATGATAACAATACTATTGGCGGCACTAATAATACAGGGAATCTGTGCATTGATTAATGCCTTGTGGTGGAAACCGAGTACACATGCTGCTGGTGCAGGTGGTGTGATAGGAGCTTTCATGGCTTTTGCCTTGATTTTCTCATTCAACCCGTTATGGTGGTTTTCAATCATGATAATATTTGCAGGATTGGTGGGAAGCAGCCGAATAGTATTACACCAAAATGGTGTGTTGCAGATATTTGTAAGTTTTCTGATTGGTGCCATATGCGCTAATTTAATAATATTGTTTGTATGAGACGGAAGACAAACGAAGTGATGGTTGGAAATTTGCCGATGGGTGGCAATAATCCGATTCGTGTACAAAGTATGACAACGTGTTCGACTATGGACACGGAAGGCTGTATTGCACAGATAAAGAGAATTGTGGATGCAGGTGGCGAATATGTAAGACTTACAACCCAAGGGATTGCAGAGGCTGAGAATCTGAAAAACATAAAAGATGGCCTGCGCAAAGATGGCTATTTGGTGCCAATAATTGCTGATGTGCATTTCAATCCCAATGTAGCCGACGTAGCTGCATTGTATGCCGACAAAGTGAGGATTAATCCTGGAAATTATGTTGACCCCGCACGTAAGTTCAAGCATCTGGAATATACCGATGAGGAATATTCAGCAGAACTTCAAAAATTAGAAGCTCGCTTTGTTCCATTTCTGAACATCTGCAAAAAGCATCAGACAGCCATCCGCATTGGCGTGAATCATGGTTCGCTGAGCGACAGGATCATGAGCCGTTACGGTGATACTCCTGAGGGGATGGTAGAAAGCTGCATGGAGTTTCTGCGTGTTTGCGTAAAAGAGTCTTTCATGAATGTGGTGATTTCCATCAAAGCGAGCAATACAACTGTTATGGTCGAAACAGTGCGTCTGCTCGTAAAGGAAATGGACAAGGAAGACATGCATTTCCCTATTCATTTGGGAGTGACCGAGGCAGGCGAAGGAGAAGACGGAAGATTAAAATCTGCCGTTGGAATCGGCTCTTTATTATTAGATGGCATCGGAGACACTATTCGAGTTTCACTATCAGAAGAACCCGAAAACGAAATACCTGTAGCATATAATATCCTTCAGGCAGCACGAGCAAGAATCACAAAGACAGAGTTCATTTCCTGCCCAGGCTGTGGCAGAACACTTTACGACCTTCAGGGCACAATAGCAAAAATAAAAGAAGCTGTCAATACATTGCAGCCAGAGACAAGGAACAACCTCAAAATAGGAATTATGGGGTGCATAGTGAATGGTCCTGGAGAAATGGCAGATGCCGATTATGGCTATGTCGGTGCTGGAAGAGGCAAAATCAGTCTATACAGAAAAAAAGAATGTGTGCTGAAAAATATTCCTGAAGAAGAAGCAGTAACAAAACTTTTACAATTGATAAACAATGACAACTGACGAATATTCTGCATTAGCCAACCGATACAATAACGGAATGACTTTCAACCGTTGCGGCAACAGTGGTGTGTTGCTGCCGAAAATATCATTAGGTTTCTGGCATAATTTTGGTGGAATTGATTCCTATGAACGTAGCAAGGAAATAGCCCATTATGCTTTTGACCACGGAATCACACACTTTGATTTGGCAAACAATTATGGTCCGCCTCCAGGTAGTGCTGAAGAAACGTTCGGAAAACTTATGGATGATAGTTTCCGAAGATACCGTGATGAACTTTTCATTGCAACAAAAGCTGGTTATGAAATGTGGGATGGTCCTTATGGAAACTGGGGAAGTCGAAAATACATGATAGCCAGTCTTGAACAGAGTCTGAAACGTATGCATTTAGAATATGTGGATTTGTTTTATTCCCACCGTTACGACCCCAATACACCTTTAGACGAAACTTTACAAGCACTTGTTGATGTGGTGCATCAGGGCAAAGCTCTCTATGTGGGAATATCCCGTTGGCCAATTGACGCACTGAAATATGCCATTGCCTACCTGAAAGACCAGCATGTCCCGTTACTGATTTACCAAGGCAGACTAAACATGCTCGACAGAGCACCAATTGAAGAAGGAATCATCAGTATGCTTGAACAGGAAAAAATAGGTTTTATTTCATTTTCTCCACTTGCACAGGGGCTGTTGACAAACCGTTACCTGAATGGCATCCCTGACGGGTCGAGAATGACGCGTGAACATTTCTTGAAGTCAAATATGCTGACAGAAGAGTTGCTTTTGCAGTTGAAGCAATGGAATAAGGAAGCCGAGGCGGAAGGACTAACACTGGCAGAAAAGGCTCTGCGATGGATTTTGCAGCAGAAAGCAGTTACAAGTGTGCTTGTAGGAGCAAGTTCCGTTGAGCAACTTTCAACAAACATAAAATGCGGTTATGAGGCCTAATGTAAGGTTGATAACCTCCTTATCTCTGCCCTTTACTCACTATTTACTCACAATTTACTCACTCCTATAGAGTAGCCATAGAGTGTAGTCTGTGTGAGCAAATTGTGAGTAAAGGGTTGATGTATGGGCTTTTTCAGCATTCTTTTAGTATGACGTAGCATTTTTATGTAGCTTGCTCGTTTTTTATTAAAAAATCATAAATCCTCCACATCTAACCTCTAACCTCTAACCTTTTTTATTATTTTTGCAGAAAATTTCTAACTAAAGAAAAAATATGAAGACAAATTATGAAATTCGTTATGCGGCTCATCCAGAAGACGCAAAGAGTTATGACACACAACGCATCCGTCGCGATTTCCTAATTGAAAAGGTTTTTGCTGCTGATGAAGTTAACATGGTTTATTCAATGTATGACCGTATGGTTGTAGGCGGTGCAATGCCTGTTAAAGAAGAACTAAAACTTGAAGCCATCGACCCACTGAAGGCTGATTATTTTACTACTCGCCGCGAAGTTGGTATTTTTAATGTTGGCGGTGCAGGCATGGTAAAAGTCGGAGATGAGACTTATGAACTGAACTATAAAGAAGCACTCTACATCGGTCGGGGTGACAGGGACGTTGTATTTGTCAGCAAGGATGCTGCTAAACCAGCAAAATTCTATTTCAACTCAACAACTGCACATAAGGAATACCCTTGCAAGAAGATTACAAAAAAAGATGCTGTAGTTGCTCACATGGGTAGCCTTGAAATGAGTAATGAACGTGACATAAACAAGATGATTGTCAATCAGGTGCTCCCAACCTGCCAGCTTCAGATGGGTATGACGGAATTGGCTACAGGTAGTGTATGGAACACGATGCCAGCACATGTTCACTCTCGCCGTATGGAAGCTTATTTCTATTTTGAAGTACCAGAAGAACAGGCTGTTTGTCACTTCATGGGCGAGGTAAACGAAACTCGGCATATATGGATGAAGGGCGACCAGGCTGTACTTTCTCCAGAATGGAGTATTCACTCAGCTGCTGCTACTCACAATTACACTTTTATTTGGGGTATGGGTGGTGAAAACCTCGACTATGGCGATCAGGATTTCTCAAAAATAACAGATCTTAAATAGTATAATTATGGCAAATCTTTTTTCACTTGAAGGTAAGAATGCATGGATAACAGGTGCATCTTACGGTATCGGTTTTAATATTGCCAAGGCTTTTGTTGCCGCTGGAATAAAGACCATCATCTTTAACGATATCAATGAAGCAGCATTGCAGCGCGGTCTTGACAACTACAAAGATGCAGGCATTACCAATGTAAAAGGCTATGTTTGCGATGTAACAAAAGAAGACGAGGTTAAAGCACTTGTGGAAACAATTCATAAGGAAGTTGGACAGATTGACATTCTGGTCAACAATGCTGGAATCATAAAGCGTATCCCTATGCATGAAATGAAACGTTCGGAATTTCAGGCAGTCATTGATGTTGACTTGGTAGCACCATACATTGTTTCTGCTGCTGTTCTTCCTGAAATGATGGAACGCAGAGAAGGTAAAATTATCAACATCTGCTCAATGATGTCAGAATTAGGCCGTGAGACTGTAAGTGCATACGCAGCTGCAAAGGGTGGATTGAAGATGCTCACAAGAAACATCTGCTCAGAATATGGTGAGTACAACATCCAATGCAATGGTATCGGTCCTGGTTACATAGCAACTCCACAGACTGCTCCATTGCGTGAACTTCAGCCAGATGGAAGCCGTCATCCATTCGACTCATTCATCTGTGCAAAGACCCCTGCAGGACGTTGGCTCGACCCTTCTGAACTTGGAGGTCCAGCCGTATTCTTAGCTTCACATGCTTCAGATGCTGTAAACGGTCACGTGCTGTATGTTGACGGTGGCATCCTGGCATATATTGGCAAACAACCGTAATGCATAATGCATAATTGACAATTGATAATTGACAATTGTTAAAGGTTAAAGGTTAAAGGCTAATTCCTCATTTCAAATTTCAAAATTTTAAATACGAAGTGCGCATACCTCCTATAACTAAAAATCTCCTCATAATCAACGCGATTGCATTCTTTGCAATGTATGTGTTGAGTATGAGGGGAATTGATCTTAACGACTTGTTGGGATTGCATTTCTTCAAGGCGTCGGAGTTCCATCTGTATCAGTTGGTCACCTACATGTTTATGCATGCCAACTGGCAACACATTTTCTTTAACATGTTTGCCTTGTGGATGTTCGGTATGACAATTGAACATGCCATGGGGCAGAAACGTTTTGTGATTTATTATCTTGTTTGCGGAATAGGTGCAGGACTGGTTCAGGAACTTGTGCAGTTGATTTCCTTCTATATCCAAGGCTTGGGAGCATACGAAACAGTGAATTTAGGAGGACAAACGATTATTGCAATGGATCAATTCCTAAATTCCTGGACTACGGTAGGTGCATCAGGAGCCGTATATGGCATTCTGCTTGCGTTTGGAATGATATTCCCTGAAGAAAGAATTTTTATTTTCCCACTTCCTATCCCTATTAAGGCTAAATGGTTCATTCTCATATATGTAGTAATCGAGTTGGTATCAGGCCTGGCAAGTTATGGAAATGATAATGTGGCGCATTTTGCACATTTAGGCGGTATGCTATTTGGTTATTTCCTAATCAAATACTGGCGAAAAGGAAATGGCAGAAACAACCGATATTTCTATGGCGGTGGACCGATAGGTAATTTCTTCAGAAGGTAGTATTGAACTCCTTAATGTATGAAAAGGTATAAAAAGATAGTTCAGGGTATTATTGCTGGGGTGGATGTCGTGACTATATTGTTTATGGCATTTACAGGGTATAGTTATTATATCGACCCTTCCGCGTGGTCGCTGGCTTCAATTATGGGACTTTTCTTTCCATTATTTCTGCTAATAAACCTATTGCTATTGGCTATAACATTCTTTACTGCAAAAAAACTGATTTGGATTCCAATTGTAGGTTTTTTAATATGCGCTCCACCGATAAGGACTTATTGCCCTTTGAATTTTTCGAGAGAAGTTCCTGAAGATGCAATAAAAATATTGTCGTACAATACATTGTCATACGGTGGAACTAAAGATGATAATGAAGACAATGAAATACTACAATACATAAAGAATTGCGATGCTGACATTGTATGCCTTCAAGAAGCTGCTGCCACACACGTTTCTATAGAAACCATAAAAGAATACCTGAATCAATATACCGACCTTGATACGGCAAGTGTTGATTCCGCCAATTATTGCAGTCTGCTGATATTGAGCAAATATCCTATTGTGGACTCGGAGAAAATATCGACAACCCCCATTGAAAATGGAGGTCAAGCATTTTGGATTAAGATGGGCAACGACACTATAATAGTAATCAATTGCCATCTGAAAAGCAACGAATTAACTCCAGAAGATAAAGAGGAATATCGAAATGTCCTCAGAGATATAAAAAACACAACGATTGCAGAAGACTCATTGAGGATGGAATCCAAGAAAATAGCTCACAAATTAGCAGATGCTTCTATTCCGCGTAGCAGACAGGCTAAGGCTATTGCAGAATACATTAAGATTCATAATGAAAAAAAGATAATTGTTTGCGGAGATTTCAACGACAATCCGCTATCATACGTTCACCATACAATAGCAAAAGATTTACAGGATTGCTATGTGGCAAGCGGTAACGGACCTGGATTTTCGTTTAATGAAAAAGGATTTTATGTCAGAATTGACAACATTCTTTGTTCACATCATTTTCAGCCATATAATTGCCAAATTGATAGGAAAATTGCTAAAAGTGACCACTACCCTATCATCTGTTGTTTGAAAAATAAGTGAAAAATATTAATTTTCGCTTAAATTTATACGGAAAATTCGTTTAATTGTAAAATTTTCCGTATATTTGCACGCTATTTTTGAAAATGGTTTAAATATTAACAATTAAATAACAAAAATTATGCAGAACAAAGGTATCGTAAAATTCATTGCAATAGCTTTAGCACTTGTATGCATCTTTTACCTTTCGTTTTCCTTCGTAACACGCCATTACGAAAGTAAGGCTGCTGCGATGGAAGAAATCGAAGGTCAGGCTTATCTTGACTCTATGATGAACGAAAAGGTGTGGTGTGGCTACACTCTGAAGCAATGCCGTGAAACCGAAATTGGTTTAGGTCTTGACCTGAAAGGTGGTATGAACGTAATTTTGGAAGTTTCTGTTCCTGATGTTATCGACATTCTTGCCGACCACAAAAAAGACCCTGATTATGTTAAAGCTTTAGCAATGGCTAAAGAAGAAGCAAAAGTGAGTCAGTCTGATTTTATCTCTCTGTTTGTAAAAGCCTATAAGCAGGTAAAGCCAAACGGCAGACTTGCAGAGGTATTTGCAACTCAGCAATTAAAAGGAGAGGTTAATACTCAAAGTACTGATAAAGAAGTTATTGCTGCACTCAACAAAGAAGTAGAGGCTGCAATTGCCAATTCCTACAATGTAGTGCGCAACCGTATCGACAAGTTCGGTGTTGTTCAGCCAAACATCCAAAAACTCGAAGGACAGCAAGGACGTATCATGGTTGAAATGCCTGGTATTAAGGAACCAGAGCGTATGCGTAAACTCTTACAGGGTAGTGCAAACCTTGAATTCTGGGAGACTTTCAACAGCAATGAAATTGTTGGTTTCTTCACTCAGATTGATCAGGAAGCAGCCAATCGTGGTGTTGGTGAATCAGACACAACTGCTGTCAAGGCAGAAGAACCTGCTCAGGAAATTGCTGAGGCAGTTGATTCAAATGCTGTAGAAACAAAAGAAAAGGTCGATGCAAAGAAAGACCTTGCAGCTGCTCTCAACAAAAAGGGTGATGATGCAGCGAAGGCAAAGATGAGCAAGACTGAAGCTACTGAAAAAGCAAAGAAAGAACATCCACTTTTTGCTATCTTCCAACCAGCTCAAGGTCAAGGTTTAGCTGTTGTAGGTTATGCTAACTGGCGTGATACTGCTGAAGTCAACACATTGATTTATGGCGAAATCGGTAAGAAGATTCTTCCAAGCGATGTAAAACTTCTTTGGGGCGCAACTCCTGCAGATTTCGGAGATAATACAGATGTATTTGAACTTTATGCAATAAAAGTTACTCAGACTAATGGTCGTGCTCCTTTAGAAGGTGATGTTGTAACATCAGCACGCGATGAATTTGATAACTTTGGACATCCATGTGTATCAATGAGCATGAATAGCGATGGTGCTCGGCGTTGGGCTCAACTAACAAAGGCAAATGTGGGCAAAGCTGTTGCTATCGTCCTTGACGATGCAGTATATAGCGCACCACGAGTAAACTGCGAAATTGATGGTGGTAACTCACAGATTACTGGTAACTTCACCGTTGAAACAACCAAGGACCTTGCAAACACTCTCCAGTCTGGTAAGATGCCAGCTCCTGCACGTATTGTCCAAGAAGAAGTTGTTGGTCCTTCGCTCGGTCAGGCCTCAATCAATCAAGGTATAATGTCATTCGTTATTGCCTTCGTTCTGCTGGTAATCTTCATGATGATGCTCTATGGCGTTATCCCTGGTTTGGTAGCAGATGCTGCTCTGGTACTCAACCTGTTCTTCACATTAGGAATCCTTACATCATTCCAAGCAGCCCTCACAATGCCAGGTATTGCTGGTATTGTTCTCACACTTGGTATGGCTGTGGATGCTAACGTGCTCATCTATGAACGTACCAAAGAAGAACTTTGTTCAGGCAAGAATGTTCGTCAGGCACTTGCTGCAGGTTATAGCAATGCGTTCTCAGCAATATTCGACTCCAACCTGACATCAATTATTACAGGTGTTATCTTGTACATGTTCGGTACAGGACCGATCCGTGGATTTGCCACTACATTGATTATCGGTATCGTCTGCTCATTCTTCACAGCAGTATTCCTCACTCGTATGGTCTATGAACGCCAGATGAAACACGAAAAATGGCTTAACCTGTCGTTCACGACAGCTTTCTCTCGTAATTTCATGAAAGACACAAAATTCAATTTCATGGGAGTTGCAAAGAAGACATTCTCTGTTGTGGGCGTTTGTGCAATTATATTCCTCGTATTCCTATTCACACGCGGTTTGAGTAAGAGTATCGACTTTACTGGTGGTCGCAACTATGTTGTGGTATTTGAAAATGCAGTTGAACCAGAACAAATTCGTGAAGTATTCGCTGATGCTTTCGAAGGTGCCAACACATCAGCTATTGCATTGGGTACTGACCATAAGACAATCCGAATTTCTACAAACTATAAGATTGAAGAAAATGACCCTGAGGTTGATGGTCAGGTAGAACGTAAATTGTTCGACACCCTTCTTAAAAATGGTTTGACAAGTCAGAAGGATTTCGAAACATTCAAGGATCCAGATGTACGCAATGGTGGTAGTATTATTAGTTCCACTAAGGTAGGTCCTTCAATTGCAAAGGATATTACTCACGGAGCTATTATCAGCGTTATCATCGCTTTGGCAGCTATCTTCCTTTATATCTTGCTGCGCTTCCGCAATGTAGCATTCTCTATAGGTTCTACTATAGCACTTGCATTCGATGCGCTGACGGTATTGGGAATATATTCAATCTGCTGGGGTTGGATGCCATTCTCACTTGAGATTGACCAGACGTTTATTGGTGCAATCCTCACCGTGATAGGTTATTCTATTAATGATAAGGTTGTAGTCTTTGACCGTATGCGTGAAAATTTGAAACTTTATCCAAACCGTGAGCACTTCCAGTTGTTCAACGAGTCATTGAATCAAGTTTTGGCACGTACCATCAATACATCACTCACAACATTGCTCGTATTGCTTTGTATCTTCTTCCTTGGAGGTCAGAGCATCCGTTCATTCGCATTTGCAATGATTCTCGGTGTTGTATTCGGAACATTGTCATCAATCTTCATCGCTTCTCCAATAGCTTACAAGGTATTGGGCAAGCGTCATTCGAAGAAATAAAAACGACAAAAAAGAAAAGCCCCGAACCAGGGGCTTTTTCCTGCCCTTATAGTTCAATGGATAGAACAAATCTCTCCTAAAGATTAGATCCCAGTTCGATTCTGGGTGGGGGTACAATGTTAGGGAATTGTGAAATTAACGAAATTACAGATTTATTTAATTTACAATTTACGATTTATTTACCATTTAGTGAATTTACGATTTGAAGTCTCTCCCTTTGGAGGAGATTTAAAGGGGCTCCCCACAAACCGCTACCAAACAAATAGATAATGGATTACACCCTAAACATAAATGGTAATCTTCTGGATTTGACAGAACCAAAAGTAATGGGAATTATAAATATAACTCCCGATTCTTTTTTTGCTGATTCACGAAAACAGACAGATTGTGAAATAGCTGAACACGTGGAACAGATGATTACCGACGGTGTAGATATTATCGATGTTGGAGCATGTTCTACCCGTCCACAGTCTATACCTGTTTCGGCAGACGAGGAAAGAGAACGATTACGCTTTGCACTCCCGATAATAAACAATCTCATTTCTTCCGCCTCACATGATAAACCAGTTGCGTTATCAATAGATACTTTTAGGGCAGACATAGCCAAAATGTGTATAGAGGAATATGGGACAAACATAATAAACGATGTTTCAGGTGGTTCTGACCAAAATATGTTTTCTGTAGTATCTCAATCTGGCACACCTTATATATTAACTGCGCAACAGAGCAATCTACACGATACACTTATGTTCTTTGCCGCTAATGTTGACAGACTTCGGAACCTTGGACAAAAAGATATTATTCTTGATCCAGGATTTGGTTTCGGCAAGACGATAGATGAAAATTTTGCACTTCTAAAAGACCTGGACAAACTATTGTGTATGGATTTGCCAATTATGGTAGGACTGTCAAGGAAATCTTTTATATATAAGATGTTGGACTGTCTGCCAGAGGATTCGCTGGCAGGAACAACGGCTTTGAATCTCATATCTTTGCAAAAAGGCGCAAGCATATTACGTGTTCATGATGTAAAAGCTGCCGTTGATACTTGTAGGTTGTGGGTCATGGGTTATAGGTTATGAGTCAGTGTCAGAGTCATGATTAAATTGTAAATTATACATTGTAAATTATTAAATCTGTAAATTGTAACTAAGATATGTTTTTCAATTTTGGGATATTGGACATTGTTGATATTTGTTGCGTAGCACTGGTATTGTTTTACATATACCGTTTGATGAAGTACTCACGCTCGCTCAACATCTTCGTAGGAATAATTTTCTTTGCAATCGTATGGTTGTTGGTATCACATGTGTTGCAAATGAAGCTGCTCGGTACCATTCTCGACAAATTAGTAAGTGTCGGTATGATAGCCTTAATCGTCATTTTTCAAGATGAAATCAGGAGTTTTTTCTATCGAATAGGTTCTTCACAGCGTCTGAATTGGCTAAAATTTTTTTCTCATGGGCATCGCAATATGCATCGCAAAGAAGAAGTTATGCCCCTTGTCATGGCATGTATGAATATGAGCAAGAAAAAAACAGGCGCACTGATTATCATTGAGCGTAATTTTCATTTGGATGACATAATAGCGAGTGGTGAAATAATAAATTCTGATATTAACCAATTGCTAATTGAAAATATTTTCTTCAAAAACTCCCCATTGCATGATGGTGCAATGATAATAAGCAACAACAAAATAAAGGCTACGGGATGCATTCTTCCTGTGTCACATGCCCAAGACATACCTAAAAGTTATGGACTTCGCCACAGAGCAGCTCTCGGCATAAGTGAAAACAGTGATGCAATAGCTATTGTTGTTTCGGAAGAAAGCGGCAAAATTTCAACTATAATAAATGGTAATATAAATATGCAACTGACGGCAGAAGAATTGGAAAGTATCTTGTCGAAAGAATGGAGTTCATAAAGCTTCGCCTATTAGCGTAGCACTGGTGTTTTCTGTCACCCTGCAACGCACAAGTTCACCGATATGGTGATTCCCCTTTTCAAATACTATAACTTTATTCTGACTTGTCCTACCAAACAGTTGATGATTTGACCGCTTGCTAAAACCTTCAACCAGCACTTCATATTCCTTACCGATACATTCGGAATTACGTTTTGCTGACATTTTTGTCTGTGCATCAATAAGTTCCGATAACCTACGCAACTTTATTTCTTCAGGCACATTATCTGGCAGGTGCTTTGAAGCATAAGTACCAGGACGTTCAGAATACTTAAACATAAATGCTGAATCAAAGCCAACTTCCTGCATAAGGCTCAATGTGTCTTGGAAATCTTCCTCTGTCTCATCATGATACCCTACAAAGACATCTGTGCTCAGTCCACAATCTGGGATAATATTACGTATTGCATCCACACGTTCCAGATACCATTCACGTGTGTATTTACGGTTCATCAGTTTTAGAATCTTATTGCTGCCGCTTTGGAATGGAAGATGAATGTTATGGCAAATGTTAGGCTCGTCAGCAATAACGTGTAGAGTCTCATCGCTCATATCTTTAGGATGAGATGTTGTGAACCGTATTCTCATATCGGGCTGACTTTGGGCTACCATACGCAACAATTTTGCAAAATTGATTGTTTCAGAAGAACCATCCCCCTTCTCCCACTTGTAACTATTTACATTTTGTCCTAACAGCGTTACTTCCTTGAATCCTTTTTCTTTCACATCTGCAACTTCCTTAAGTATGCTATCCACATCACGGCTTCTTTCTCTGCCACGTGTATATGGCACTATGCAGTAATGGCAAAAATTGTTGCATCCTCGCGTAATACTAACATAGCCACCTATGTTGCCTGTACATAGTCGTTCTGGCACAATATCATGATATGTTTCATCCAGCGACAACAGAACGTTTATTGCCTTATGCCCCATTTCAGCCTGCGCAATCAAGTCTGGAAGCGATAGATAAGCATCTGGTCCAGCAACTAAATCTGCATGGTGATTATTCAGAAGATCATCTTGCACCCTCTCCGCCATACAGCCTAAAACCCCAATAATAAGTCGTTTATTGCCCTTTTTACTTCTTCTGCGCAAACTATTCAATGTTTCAAGTCTGTTAATAATTTTCTGTTCCGCATTGTCGCGGACAGAGCAAGTGTTAAGGAAGATAGCATCTGCCTCATTTATATCATCACAGATTTCATAATCGGCCATTTTCATGATAGATGCCACTACCTCACTATCAGCCACATTCATTTGGCATCCGTATGTCTCAATAAAAAGTTTTTTCATACCACTGGTGCTTTAGTACCATTTTCTATTATTTTATCTGAAAATTCAGTACGTACCTCATCATACAATTTATTATCAATAAACCATTGTAAGGTCATTCTGCCACCTTCCACCAGCAAAGTTTGTATTCCCTTTTTGTAAAGGTGTTCCAGATTGAGGGGGTTATGCTTGCTCAGCACTATTTTTATTGGATTTCTCCCCACCCATTCGCGTACTGTTAATTGCGGATGTTCCCGTTCCTCTGTAACCCTTCCTATCAGGATTGCATCGTTCTCGCTGCGCAGTTTATGCACAAGCATTTTTGTATATGGTGTTGAGAATTGTTCTGCCTTGAAATTATTATCAATATATCCATTTTTGCTTTGAGCCCACTTTAGTGTAATATATGGACGATGCTTTGTATGATATGTGAAAAAGCGACGATTAAGATATTTGCATTCATCTTCCAGCACACCAACAGTTACATCTATTCCAGCATTTTTGAGTTTTTGAATACCCTTGCCTGACACTTTTTCAAAAGGGTCAAGACAGCCAACAACTACTCGCCTGACACTTTTTTTTATGATAAGATCTGTACATGGTGGTGTTTTGCCATAATGGCTACATGGTTCAAGATTAACATATAAAGTGGATTCTGGCAATAATTGCTCATCTTCTTTTTTCACATATGCAAATGCATTCACCTCTGCATGTCCCTCTCCACAATGGACGTGAAATCCCTCGCCAATAATCCTATCATTATATACTATCACAGCTCCAACCATAGGATTAGGTTTTGCAGTCAGCATTCCATTCCGCGCCAACTGCAAGCATCGTTTCATATATTTTTCGTCAGTCATGTGCGGTTTTGCGGTTGAAGAAACTCCTCACAGGATACCATACACTAAGCCAGCCGACGAGGATTACTGTGATAAATACGATTACTATGTCAGAAGCATGTACATTGACAGGATAATAGTCTATTACAAAACTGCCGCTACTCTTGCCCAAAGCAATAAGCCCATACTTTTGCTGTAGCCAGCACAGGAACAAACCTACAATAATTCCGAGAATAGCTCCTATGGTAGAAATAAGACGACCCTCAAACAGGAATATTTTACTTATAGACTTGTCGTTGGCTCCTAATGAGCGCAGAGTTTCAACATCGTCTTTTTTCTCAACAATCAGCATAGACAGACTACCAATGATATTGAAACATGCAACCATCAGAATGAAAGTCAGGAAGATATAGGCAATCAGTTTTTCTATTTTCATTACTTTAAACACATCTTCCTGCTGTTCATATTGTGACAGAACCTTGAATTTTGGACCAACGGTTGCTGCTATTTGCTTTTTGACATTTTCCACACTGGCTTGTTTGCTGTCAATTTTTACATCAAGTGAGGTAATCATGCCTTGACGGTGGAACAGGCGACGTGCAAGTGCAATAGGCACTATTATTAGATTCTTATCATATTTTGCCTGTTTCACGCAAAACACAACTCCGTTTGAATATAGAGTTTCAACCTCAAAAGCATTTGCAGCATCGGTGACATCGATTTGTCCTTCGCGCTGCGGTGCAAAAATCTGTAATGGGGTGTCAAACATTAAACCTGTAGCGAGCTCTTCTGCAATGCCAAGTCCGAGTGTAGCACAAGGTTTACGGTCATATTTCAGTTCACCACGATTAGCAGCATCCATGTCCATTACATCTGTCCATAATTTAAATTCTCCATCGCCATAGAGAATGCTGTCAATTTGGGTTAGCTGCTGGAATTTATCATCAACTCCGCGAACATTAACCACTTGTTGGCGTTCTTTGTACATGAGCAAAGCCTGATCCTCGATACATTCCGACACTACAGCCACCCCTTTTATACTGCTGACTTTTTCCAGCAAAGGGTCATCGGCAAGTATCGCCTTTCCATTCTGGGGCACAATACGTAATTGGGGGTCAAGGGTAGTAAAGAAGCCCTCCACCATATCGTGGAAACCATTGAACACACTCAATGTTACCACAAGTGCCATCGTGGCGATAGCTACTCCTACCATACTTACTCCACTAATCCAGTTGATGGTATTGTGGGATTTTTTCGATAATAAGTATCTTCGTGCTATGTAGAATGGAAAATTCATTTCTTCAGCAACTTATCGATATTCTCAATGTAGTCTAATGAGTCGTCTATAAAGAATTTCAGTTCTGGTATGATTCTCAGCTGAAACCTCACTCTTTTGCCCAACTCGTAACGAATATTTTTCTGATTATTGTTTATGTTTGTAATATATTCTTCACTTTTTGCAGAAGGGAAAATACTGAGATACACCTTGCAAATGCTCAAGTCGGGACTAACTCTAACTGCTGTAACACTAACCATCACACCATGCATGGCACGGGTCTGCTGTTGGAATATATCGCTAAGTTCCTTCTGCACTAAACGTGCAACTTTATTTAATCTTTCTTCGTTCATAATTAGCCTTTATATCTTATGATTGTCAATCCATCTCTTAAAGGAAGGATTACTTTTTCTACTCTGACATCATTGGCAACAATATCGTTGAATGTTTTTATGCCTATTGTCTGCTTGTCGTTGTCATATTCTGGTTCTACCACATGACCATCCCACAAAGTATTGTCGGCGATAATCAGTCCACCAGGATTCAGCAGTCCTTCATTCACATTGTTCTCTGGCAATAACATTCTATAGTATTCAGGGTATTTACGTTTGTCGCCATCAATAAATACCATATCGAATTTTATTCCAAGTTTCGGTGCTTCAATAAGTGCATCACCGATTCTAAAATCAATTTTATCTGCAACGTCAGAATTTTCAATCCACTGACGTGTAAAATCTTCCAGTTCATCGTTTATTTCAAACGTGAAGAGTCGTCCTCCTTCATCTAATCCTATTGCAAGAGAAATAGCACTATATCCACTGAATGTACCTATTTCAAGAATATTTTTGGGACGTGAGACAGATACCAGCATTTTCAGCAATTGTCCCTGTAGATTGCCCGACACCATTCTGCCATAGAGCAAATGCAGGTTGGTAGCCCTATAAAGATCATATAGGTAATCGTCTTCCTTGTCTATATGGTCTAAAATATATTCTTCAAGTTCTTCTGTCATGATTTACGGATAACCAGCCAGATTCCTACAAAAATCAGTAATGTGGCTATTACGCTTTGTACAGTAAATACTGCTATTCCCAAAACAGCAGAAAAAGCAGCCGCCGACAATGGCTGACCATAATTGCACATTCCGATAATGGTTGGAGTAACATGCTGCTGAGCAAAAGCAATGAGCATATATGCCACAAAGGAGCCGAAAATAGTAACAAAAGCTATAGTGAATAGATAATAGCTACTCATTTCTGCCCATGGAATGCTGATTACATCTTCGAAAGTGAATGGAAAAACACAAATTGCTGAAAAAGTGTATAGCCATTTCATTATGGTGAATGCAGAATATCGGGAAACAATATTAACATAAAAAACCAAATATATTGCACCCGATGCCTGTGAGAGCACGCATAGCAAATCGCCTAAAACAGGATTTGTTACATGCATTTCCACATTTTCCGTAGAAGAAAATATGAACACCAGCACACCTCCAAGTCCCAGAACAACACCTATGATTTTCAATAATGGTGGGAACTTGTGGTGGTAAAAAATAGCACCCAGAATCAATGTGAATATAGGTGCGGCGCAGCAGCAAACAGCAGCATCTACTGCGTATGTGTATTGCGTGCCTATATTGGTTAGCGATTGAGTGCCTACAATGAATAGTATAGAACCGATAAGAAGAGGGACAGCGTCCCTCTTCTCAAGTCGTTTCTCATGAGTGTATTTTTCAGGAATCAAGAATCCGAGTATCCAAAACAATGCTGCACACGACACCATTCTCACAACCGATAGCGTCATTCCATCTATCAGTTCGGAGCTCAACAGATCTTTTGTCATAGGGGTCATAACACCCCAAATGAGATTTGCAAATATAAGTGCCGGCAGACCAAGTGTCAGATTCTTCTTCATGATTTGATTCAAACTTTACCAATTATTTTCCTGAATTGGGTTTCTGGTGAGAGAAATAAATACCACCATTGAGCTCAATAGTTGTGCCGTAAGTGGTTTTTGGACCGATAACTGTCAGGCGGTCGCCCACTTCAATACCCGCAGTTGCCATAAAGTTCTTGCGAGCATCGCCTGTTGCGCCCCAACCTGGATAGCAACCATAAACATAGAGTTCGCTGTCGCCGTCCTTAATATGGCAGTTACCATATGTCGGATTATCAATAGTAGTGATTTCACCACTTACCATGTAATATACATTGGCATCGTCTGGCTTAGTCAGGAAATCAGCAACGCTTACCTCTATAACAGATTTGTGAGATTCGTACTGACCTTTTGCCATTTGCGGACTATTATTGTAAGCTCCGCGCTGACCTACTAAAGTAACGATATCGCCAGCCTTCAAGCCGAGTTTACCGAAATCACCCTTAGCACCAATACCATATACATAAACTTCACCAGAATAGTCTCTGATTGTGCAGTTTCCGTAGCTTTCATTAGCAACATTCATAATCACACCCGTAAGTCTGTACTGAGCATCGCCAACTGGTGCTGCGAGGAAATCAGCAACACATACTTCCTGAATTGAACCCTTCTGATAGATTGTTGTTTGTGAAGTATATTCCTTATTGTCACTATATGTCTTGAAAACAATTGTTGCACTACGATCGCCACCTGTATTAGCAGCAGCCTTAAATGTTACAGCCGAATTTTTACCACTTACAATTGATGAAATAGAAAGCCAATCCTTTGCTTCTGCAGGTATTTCAACATTAACGCCATCACCCTTGCAAGTGAGATGTGCAATAATCTCACCTCCTTCAACGCCAATAGTATCTTTCTTCACGCCAGCAACTGTAAGAGAGTCAACCTTGATAAGAGATTTCTGAATGCTTATCACTGTAACATCAACCAATTCAACAGTTGTACCGTAAGTAGTCTTAGGACCTTCAACAGTTATAACATCGCCTTCTTCAATGCCGAGGCTGAGGAAGTTCTTAGTCTGTCCCTTTGCATCGAGAGTACCATAGATGTAAACCTCGCCCGTACCATCGTTAAGATACCAGTTACCATATTGAGTATTTGCAATAGCAGTGCAAGTACCAGTTACGCGGAACAATTTACCATCAGGACCAGCAAGCACTTCTGCACATGTAGCATTGGTTACAGAAACAAGACCTTGTATCACTTTGATAATCTGAGTTTCGCTACCACAATGGAGATATACAACTCCTTCATGTCCACCTAAATATTTTTCAGCAGAAAACTTTACTGTCTGAGGACCAGCCTCACCAGAAGTCTTATCGATGTTCAACCATTCAAGATAACCGCTTGGCTTACCTTTTGCTATATGGTCATGGTTGAAAATCTCACAAGTGTCACAGCAAGTGATATACCATTCCTGGTTCGCATTAAATGTCACTTCAGCAGAACCTCCTTCTTCAGGTATTGACAAGAATGATGAAGAAACACGGAGATTGTCGAGATATGTAGGGTCATTGTCGTTAGAACAGCTTGTTGCGAATACTGCAACGAGAGCTATTAAACATGGAATAAAAAATCTTAGTTTCATATTACCTTTGGAATTTGATTAGTTGAAAATATACTTGATACCGATTGATGCATACCAACACTGACCAATAGCATGGTTGAAAGTAAATGTCCTTGTGTTGCCATTGATTGATGATGGAGTAGAGAATGTTGCATATCCTTGTGCATCGTTGCCTTCATACTTGAGAATACGTGGATCTGAACCGATTTCTGGGTTGAGATATTTGCTTACACCCCAAGTTGAGTTGAAGAGGTTGAGCACGTTCTTTATGTCAAAGCTGAGCTGAAGCGTATGCATTGTGTTCTTAACAGCAAACTTGAAGTCGTGCTTGTAACCAAAGTCCAAACGGTGTACCCATGGAGAATAAAGGCTGTAAGCCTCAGCATATTCGCCCTGATGATTCTTGAGATACTTATTGTTGTGTACGTAAGCCATGAAGCGGTCGCGGTCATCAGCTGTCTTGAAACGGAATTCATTATTAGCAACCTGCTCGTCAGTTGGAATGTAGAGAGCATCGTAGTTGTAACCATCACCATTCATATCATTTGCCAGCATATAAGAGTAGTTGTAGCCACCGCGCCAACCTTCATAGACGATGTTGTAGTGGTTGCCGCTCTTGTCGTGAATAGTTGCAGAAGCAACCAAACGGTCTGGAGTTACATACTCTGAGTTGTGAAGTTTCACATTGTTAGGACCTTCTGATGTTGGGAGGTACGTGAATGCTGAAGAAGCATCAGAACCTGGCATACCAGTGAGTTCCTTGCTAACCACATGAGTGTAGGCTGCCATAAGGCTCATCCAGTCTGTAGGCTGTGCGTTGACAGTAACGTTAGCCGACCAGCCATAGCCCTTGCCAGTGTTGGAAAGAACGTAAGCCTGAGGCATTCCATTGCGATAGTTGTCTGGATAGAGAGGGCGATTGTCTGCACCATTGAAACGTGCGAAACCACCAACTGATGGTATTGACCAGTCTGAAATATAAACTCCGTTGACAGTCTTGTTGAAGATAAACTCACCTGTAACTGTGAGAGGGAAGCTTACTGGCAACTGATAGTCAACAGCAATAGATGTCTTCCATACCTGAGGCATCTTGAAATCAGAACTTACAGCATTGATAGTTGACTGCTTTGAACCTTCTTCTGGCTTAATATCTTCTGGATAGCCTAAGCCTTTAACCTTTTCTATGAGTGCTGATAGAGAAGGGTATCCTCCGTTTGCAATACCAAGGTTCTTGTCAAACTGCTCCTTAAATTCAGCTGTAGTGGTGGTAATACGTGACTTAACCATACCTGAGTTTGTAGGCATGTTGGTGAAGAATACGAGAGGCAGACGTCCTGAGAACAGACCTGTACCACCGCGTACCTTAAGAGTGCGGTCATTGAATACATCCCAGGTGAAACCTACACGTGGAGAAAGTGTCAAAGTGTTGCTTGGCCACTTACCTGTGTCAACGTGGCGTCCATCATAATTAAGATCATATATGGCCTTGTTAGTCATAATGTCATTATTGTTGAAGAACATTGCATCGAAACGGATACCATAAGCAAGTTTCAGATTGTCGAGGATGTTCCAATCGTCCTGTGCATAGAAACCTAATGTATTGAACTGAATACGTGCAGCTGCATCAGGATTAGAAGCGTATGCATAGTCAAGAGTTACTACGTCAGGAGTTGCACCTGTAGGAGTAACTTTTGAATGACTTTCAGGATTCCAACCTATGTTATTGTAGAAATCTGCAAGCGAATTGAAGCGGAAATAACCAGTACCATTACGCATGTAGATATTGTCTGCCATCTGATGTTCAAAGCGTACACCACCAATAATCTTGTGTGCACCAAGGTAATAAGTTACGTCATCC
Organism: Prevotella sp.; assembly: GCA_045597685.1. Lineage (GTDB taxonomy): Bacteria > Bacteroidota > Bacteroidia > Bacteroidales > Bacteroidaceae > Prevotella. The sequence continues at coordinate 4,810 of JAZLKO010000040.1, read as the reverse complement.
TTGATGTTCCAGATCGTATTGTGAACAGCATTGTTATAAGTAAAGAGCTCATAACCGAGCGACATATAGTTCTGGTTGTCCTTCAGGATTTCAATGAATGGGAATTCGCTTGATTCAGATGCGCGAACGTCATCGAGCTTAGAGAAAGTAGCAAGGAACTGGTTTGACAGTTTGTCAGAAAAACGGCTGTTGAAGTCGAGTGAGAATGTGTTCACCTTGTTGTCCATTGCATACATTGAATTCGCAAAAATCATTGAATACTGTGAAGTACGCGCGCCTGACATACGAGTACCACCATCCATAGATGTGCTTGATGGCGGATTCCACAAACGATTCTTTGTGTAGTTATAGCGAACAGCGAGGTGATGATTGTCGTTGATATTCCAATCAAGGCGAGCTAATACCTTATAATTATTTTCGTCAGCAGGGAAATTTGTCCATGAACCAGTGTTATAGCCATAGATGCTATTCACTGCATTGGAAACCTCTTCAAGGTCGGATAGCTTTGTACGTGAAATGTAGTTATCTCCATCAGCTACACCGTCAACAGAACCTCTCCAACGATTAGCCACAGTTGGCTTCTTTTCCATTTCTCCGTTTACAAAGAAGAAGAGCTTATTCTTGATTATCGGACCACCGAGTGTTAAACCGTATGTAGTAACACGATCCCTTTCGCGTGCTCCTGAAATTGTTTCTCCGTCAGCAACATCACCGCGAAGGTTTTCATTTCTATGATAGATATAAGCAGTACCTTTGAATGTGTTAGTACCAGACTTTGTAATAGCGTTCACGCCACCACCGATAAAGTTAGTCTGACGCACATCAAAAGGAGAAATCACAACCTGCATTTCCTGAATGGCATCAATAGAGATAGGATTGCCACCGCCAGGGAGTCCGTCGCTCAAACCGAAGTTGTTGTTGAAGTTTGCACCATCAACAGTGAAGTTGGCTGTACGACCATCAGTACCCACAAAACTCATTCCGTTACCTCCGTAAGGAGAAAGACGAGTATAGTCTGTGATACTACGAGTAACTGTAGGCATATTCACAATCTGATTGTTTGTGATGGCAGTTGCAGCACCAGTCTTTTCACCAGCAAATTTTGAAGCAGTACCGCTTACAACCACTTCTGACAGTTCGTGAGAATTGGTTTTTAGAGTTGTTGAGAGTTTGTAAGGAGTACCCAATGACAAATAAACATTTTCATAAGTTTTCGATTGAAAACCGATGTAAGAGACTGTAACCTTGTAAGGTCCACCAACGCGCATACCCTGAATAGCATAGCGCCCTTTCACATTGGTTATTGCAGTGTAACGTGTACCTGAAGGTTCATGGACTGCCTGAATGGTAGCACCAATAGCATCTTCATTGTCTGCAATAACTGCACCTTCGAGACTTGAAGTTGTAATCTGCGCATTTGCTATTACGGCAACGCAGCAAATCAGGAAAAATGAAAAAAATCTTTTTACCATTTTTGTGTTTTTTAAATAAAAAAAATTAAACTTGTTAAAAATGCGGCGCAAAAGTAATAATTTTTTTTGACAATCCACACAAAATTCAAAAAAAATATTATATTTGCGCAAAATAATTGATATTCAATCATGCAAAAGTTCGCAAATTACATTCAAGAAGTAGAAATCGACTCATTGTGGAGTGGGAAAAAGCACATTTTTTGGAAACTTAATCCAAAAATAAACATTTTAAGCGGTATCAATGGTGTTGGCAAGAGCACCATATTGAACAAGATTATAAAAAGTCTTGGAACTGGTGGTGAATTTCATGCTAACACATTAAAAGGGGTGAAAATAAAAGTCTATCCCGAAGACGCAAAATGGATTCGTTTTGATGTGATACGCGGTTTCGACAGACCACTTATGAGCAATGATGTCGTAAGCAAAACCAGTGGAGCACATATCACGACCGAATTGGACTGGCAACTTTATCAACTCCAGCGACAATACCTTGATTATCAGGTAAATGTCGGGAATAAGATAATCTCTGCCTTGCAAAGCGGAGAAGCTGATGCCACCCAAAAGGCTCAAGCCATTTCGCTGGCAAAATCAAAATTTCAGGACATTATTGATGACCTGTTTGCCGCAACCAATAAAAAACTCATTCGTAACAAAAATGAAATCCGCTTTGAGCAATATGGCGAAACAATCACTCCCTATCAATTGTCAAGTGGTGAAAAACAAATGTTGGCTATTCTGCTGACCGTCTTGGTAGAAGATTTCGAACACTACATCCTCTTCATGGACGAACCAGAGGTAAGCATGCATATTGAATGGCAGGAAAAGTTGATAGCAATCATTCAGGAAATAAATCCAAATGCACAGATAATCCTCACCACTCATTCCCCTGCAATAATTGTCAATGGATGGATGGATTGTGTTACAGAGGTTTCCGACATAACTGATCAGTAATGGCTAAACGACTTACAGACAATCTGACTTCAAAATATTATGAGGCATATAATCGGCTCGGTTCAAAAAATTCGAGAAAACGCATTATTGCTTATGTTGAAAGTTTTGATGATGTATTCTTCTGGAGAACAGTATTGCGTGATTTGGAAAATGACAAATGCTATTTTGAAATCATGTTGCCATCTCGCAACAAACTCACAAAGGGTAAAAAGACCGTACTGAAAAACAAACTCTTCAATCAGATTGGTGAAGGGATGATAGCCTGTGTAGATGCTGATTATGATTATCTGATGCAGGGAGCCTCATCCACATCCAAATACATCCTGAGCAATCCTTATGTATTCCACACATACGTATATGCTATCGAAAACTTTCAATGCTACGCTCCATCATTGCATGATGTCTGTGTGATGGCTACGCTTAACGACAGAGTTATTTTTGACTTTGAACGGATGCTTAAAGATTTTTCCGAAATTTGTTTTCCTTTATTTGTGTGGTCAGTATGGGCTTATCGCACTGACAATTATTACACTTTTCCCCTAACCAATTTTGCTGCCATTGCAACCCTTGGGCATGTGAATGTCAGCAATACTGGCGTCCAAATGCACCATCTTCAGGAAAAAGTGCAGAACACGTTGAGATGGTTGAAAAGAAAATTCCCCGACAAAGATGCAGAAATAAGTAGCTTAAGCAAGGAATTGCTGCAACTGGGAGTTACGCCACAGACCACCTATTTATATATTCAGGGACATCATTTATTCGACAACATAATTAGTCCTATAGTCAATAAGATAAGTTCTGCATTACGCCGTGAACGAGAAACAGAAATAAAAACCAATGCTCTGCATTTCACACAGTTGAGTAATGAGTTGGCATCCTACGAACATTCCATTCAGGATGTCAAGAATATGCTTCGCAGAAATGTAGGATATAAAGATTGTCCAGAATTCCAACGGCTCCAAAACGACATCCGCACCACACTAAAATTATGAGTTTTTACAAGATCATACGTTTGCAGAGTGTTGACTCTACCAACAACTATATAAAATCACTTGACGAAGCAACATCAAGAGATAATCTCATTGTGCTGGCAGATGAACAGACATGCGGACGTGGTTCTGGTCATAACAGCTGGGAATCCGAAAAAGGAAAAAACTTAACGTTCAGCATATTGATACACCCTGCATACCTACAGCCAAAACAACAGTTTTTATTATCTATGGCTATCTCCAATGCCATTTCTGATTCTATTGACGGCAGTAGCATTAAATGGCCAAACGATATTTATGTCGGCGACAAAAAAATATGCGGCATATTGTTTGAGTGCAAGTTGCAAGGCAATTGCATAAAAGATTGCATTATCGGCATAGGATTAAATGTAAACCAAACCACCTTCATGAGTGATGCACCCAATCCCACATCATTAAAGTTGTTAACTGGCAAGGAATGGGACAAAGAAGTTATTTTAAGCGAAATAATAAATAATTTCCAACAGCAGACAAAGATGTTGGAAAATAATCATGAAGCCGATGTGCGCAATCAATACATGTCTCGTTTATATCGGAAAAACGGATTTTTCCCATTCCGAGATTCGCAAGGCATTTTCTCTGCAAAAATCCACGATATAAAAGATGATGGCCGCATAGTTCTCTGCGACACCGCCAACCGCCTCCTGACCTACTCCTTTAAGGAATTGGAATTCATAATCAAAAACTAAGGTAAAAAGGAACGGAGAAGGAACGGAGAAGGAACGGGGTCACGGAACCTGTCCCTATGACCCTCTGACCCTCTTAGTTTCTACATGGGAAATTGAGAATCTTTATCTTGACAAGCATTTGTTGAGACAGTATAGACAGGACGAACACGATTGTAAGAGTTGTTTGGATATGCTCATAAATGTTCGTCTTCACTGAAAAAAAGCGGTCAGTCACAATGACTAACCGCCCATTCCGTAAAGCACATATCATTATTAAATCGGAGGCATGGCCTCTTCTTCGCCACCAGTTATGTCTATCTGCTCAGGTGATGAGCAAAGCATCTGATGATGACTCACTTCCACGACCTTTATCTTTGGCTCTTTATATATCTTCTTCATCTTATTTAATTCATTTAATATTTACAGCTATTAGCCATTGGTCTCTAACCTCTAACCTCTAAGCTCTAACCTATCACTTCACCAGTATTTTCTTTCCGTTTATGATATTGATCTGTCCCTTCTGCGGAGCATTCAGGAGGTAGCCTCCGAGGTCATACACTTCCTTTACCTGCTTCTCGGCAGGGTAGAGAGTACGTATGCCTGTCGTCTGGTCTTCCTCGCCAATTACATTGATGACGAAAGCTTTTGCCTGAGATGAAGAAGATGAAGGCTGTCCATACGCTGAACCCTT
>JAZLKO010000039.1:0-26573 GCA_045597685.1 Prevotella sp. | reverse complement strand
TAGGGGATAACTATGTCATGACGATACGAAAATCGACTCAAACAACGACAAAACTCAGAAAAAGGCTGACGAGGGCAGCCTTGGAAGGCATACCCTCGTCAATCAATATTGAATTCTTGGAATTAAACGACTATCCCTAATTATTAATTTTGCATTGCAGCAGTCAGATATTAAGCATACGCTGGATTGGCTTTAATGCTTGCTGACTGAGATTAGCATCAACTATTATTTCAGGTTGTTCGCTGACTAATGCGGCATAGATATTTTCCAGAGTAGCCAATTTCATGTATTCACATTCATTGCAACAGACTTTATTCTCTGCCATTGGCTTTGCCCCTTCATTCATCAAAGAACATTCAGAAGCCTCACTTGGTACAGCAATGAACTGGTAATTTGGGTATCTGCGTTTCAGTTCATAGAATATTCCCACCTCCGTGGCTATAATAAAAGTCTTATTCGCAGTTGGCTGTTTTGCAGTCACTGAACCTTGTTGTTCGCCACCCTCTTTCAACCAATTTATGATTGCTGCTGTGCTACCTATCACATGAGCCTGACTGAGTATGTCGGCCTTACATTCTGGATGAGCCATCACTACTGCATCGGGATACGTCTCCTTCAGACGTGCCAATGCTTTAGCTGAAAATCTGCTATGAACGTGGCAGCCACCATCCCAGAGAAGCATGTTTCTACCTGTCTTTTGATTCAGATAACTGCCTAAGTTTCTGTCGGGACAGAAGATGAGTTTTTCATCTTTTGGAAAACTTTCTATAATTCTCTCAGCATTACCCGATGTAACGCAGATGTATGATTCAGCCTTGACCTCTGCTGTGGTGTTTACATAGCTTACTACTTTATAATCTGGATGCTGTGACTTAAAGACCTTTAACTCTTCTGCATTGCAACTATCGGCAAGACTGCAGCCTGCAGAAAGGTTTGGAATAAGGACTTTTTTCTGTGGACAGAGAATCTTGCAGGTCTCAGCCATAAAGTTTACACCGCACATCAAAAGTATGTCAGCATCGGTATTGGCAGCTTTTTGCGCCAAGGCAAGACTATCACCTATGAAATCAGCTATTTCTTGAACTTCATCCCTTGTATAATAATGTGCCAAAATAATGGCATTCTTTTCTTGACACAGTTTTTTTATTTCATCTTTGAGATTCATATGCAACCAAATATGTTTGTGCAAAAGTAAGAAAAAGGTTGAAGGTTGAAGGCTGAAGGCTGAAGGTTTTAAGTTTTTTTGTTTAAAAAACCTTAATTATTAATTATTAACTTTTAATTTTTAATTTATTAATGCAGTTTTTTTCTAATTTTGCAGAGAATTTCTAACTAAAAATACTTACATGAAAAAACTAAAAAAATACAATGGTGTGGTGGTGCCTTTGGTATCACCTATGACCAAGGATGGCAAAGTCGATACTCAGTCGGTCGAAAAACTCGTAAATCATATTGCAAAACACGGAGTATCACCATTGCTTCTTGGAACAACTGGCGAAGGTAATTCTGTGCCAGTAGAAGAAGGTGTAAAGATGATTGCTGCTGCCAAGAAAGCTGCTGCTGGCAGAGTGACAATATATGTTGGATTAGGTGGCACGTGTGAAAGTGAGCAATATGCCGCTGCCGAAAAGTTTATCAATGCAGGTGCTGATGTGGTTGCCGCAACCCTACCGAGCTATTATGCACTGACACCAGAGCAGATGTATGCCTATTACAAAAATTTGGCAGATTTCCTTACTGTTCCGCTCATGATTTATAACATTACTATCACCACCCACATGAGCATTCCTGTTGATGTGGTTGAGCGATTGTCGCATCATCCCAACATTGTGGGTATGAAAGATTCTGAAAGTGATGTTCCACGCTTGGAGCAATGCCTGAAACTATTTGCTGACAGGGAAGATTTCTGCTATTTCTGTGGTTGCGCGGCAAATTCTGCCGTAGCACTGAAAAATGGTGCTGATGGAATAGTACCTTCCGTTGGCAATTTCCTACCGAAAATCTATCAGGACTTATATGAAGCGGGCATACGTGGTGACGAGGCTGAGGCAGAGCGTCATCAGAAACGCAGCATTGAAATTGCACAAATAAATACCGCTGGTCTCACTCTCGGTGAGAGTCTTGCAGGATTGAAAGTAATCTGTCACGAATTAGGTTTGTGCGAAACATACATGTGGCCTCCACTTACCGAATTAGCTCCAGAAATAGTTGACAGAATCAAAAAAGACATAAATCGAGTAGAGGAAATCCAAACCACAAAATGCATTATGCATAATTGACAATTGATAATTGACAAAGGTCAGTAATTAGGATTAAATTGTAAAATTAACTAATTTATCATGGAAACAACATTACATTGGATTGATATGCTTATTGTTGTAATTTCTGTTGTTGCAGCAATAGGCGTAGGCATTTATTTTGCACGGCGTCAGAAATCAACAAGTGATTATTACAAAGCAGGTGGACACATCCCCGCATGGGCTGTCGGCATGTCTATGTTTGCTACTATTATCAGTAGCGTAACTTTCCTTGCCTATCCAGGCAATGCCTTCAAGGGAAACTGGATAAACCTTGTGCAGGGATTGATGGTACCAATCGTACTCATAGGTATGGTGTGGTTTATTGTTCCTCTGTTTCGTAGAGTTATAAAACTGAGCACATACGAATATTTCGACCATCGTTTCGGCAAGATTGCTCGTTATTGGAGTTCCATAGCCTTCCTTTTGGAGCATTTCACTAAGATGGGGGCTGTACTATATCTGATGGGGCTGGCTGCAACTACTTTCCTCGGCATTGATATTCAAGTTATCATTGTAGTCATTGGTATTGTAGTAATACTGCTGACCTTCCTCGGTGGTATGGAAGCTATTGTCTGGATGGATGTTGTCCAGGGATTCCTGCTCATTCTTGGTGGTGTGTTGGCAGTGGGGATTCTGTTCCATCTCACCGATGGAGTAGTAGCCACCATATTCAAAGTTGCAGGAGAATACAACAAAATTGATGTAGGACCATACGACTGGGATTTCCAGCAAAAAACATTCTGGGTAATGGTATTCAATGGAATGTTCTATGCTTTGCAGAAATATGGCACAGATCAAAGTATGGTTCAGCGCTACCTTGTTGCCAAAGATGAAAAAAGTGCAAAGAAAGCAACTTATCTCGGTGTTGCAATGAGCGTTCCCACATGGGCATTGTTTATGTTTGTCGGAACTTGTCTGTTTGTGTATTATAACCTTAACCCAGCCATTCTGCCTGAAGGTATAAAGGCTGATGGTGTATTCCCTCATTTCATTGCAACCCAAATGCCTGTTGGTCTGGCTGGACTGATTGTCGCTGCACTTGTGGCAGGTGCAATTTCTACTGTTGATGCCGATGTAAACTGTATCTCTGCCATCTTTGTAGAAGACTATTACGCAAAAATAAAGAAAAACGCAACTGACAAGCAGAAATTATATGTTGGTCGTATTGCTGTGCTTGTCACTGGTGCAGCATGCATCGTGTTGGCTTTGATTTTCTATCACATGGGCAACGAGAGTATTCTAGACTCGCTGTTTGTGCTTTATGCAATCATTTCGGCTGGAATCGTAGGTATTCTCGTGCTTGGAATATTCACACGACGCGCAAACTGGAAAGGACTCTACATTGGTCTGGCAGCAACATTGATTTTCACGATCTATGCTCTTCTCACAGGTGCAGCCGATAGCGACAGCGAACCAGTGCTTAACCTTGGTAGTTGGAACTTCACTCACCACAAGATGATGCTTGGTGTATATTCACACATTGTAGTCATTGTTGTAGGTTACATTGCCAGTCTGTTCTTCAAAGAGCCTTTGGCTGACAAGAATCTCACAGTCTATGGATTTTTAGAAAACCGCAAATCATGCTCCCAATTACATTAATGCAACCGCAAAAGATTGTCTTTGGCACAGGCTGTATGCAGCAGTTCTGCAAAGATTATCTTACCCATGGATTCAAACGATTGTTTATCCTTACAGCGCCTGTGCTGAAAAGCATGGTGGAAGAATCCGTCAAACCACTTGAAGGTGTGGAAATAAGTATTTACGACAACATAAAAGCCGAACCATCTGTATCCGACTTCAAAGCCGTACTTGCAGAAGCCAGAAAATTCAAAGCCGATAACATCGTCGGCATCGGTGGCGGAAGCGTACTTGATTTAGCAAAGCTGGTTGCTACCCTGATAAACAGCGAACAGCAGGTTGAAAACCTGTTTGGGATAGGATTTGTCGCTAAGCGTGGAGTTTGGTTTGCTTGCATTCCTACCACATCGGGCACAGGCAGTGAAGTTTCACCAAATGCCATTCTGCTCGACGAGAGAGACAATCAGAAGAAAGGAATAGTGAGCGAATACCTTATGGCAGATGCCGCCTATATCGACCCGCAATTCACATGGACAGTACCCGCAAAAGTAACAGCTGAGACTGGTATGGATGCACTTACGCACTGCATTGAAGCCTATACCAACAAGTTTGCCCATCCATTAGTAGATATGTATGCCTTGATGGGAATAAAGCTTATTGCAGCCCATCTGCTGCGAGCCGTAAAAGATGGTGGGGACATAGAAGCCCGCGAAGCCATGTCGCTTGGCAGTATGTATGGCGGACTATGCCTCGGACCAGTAAATACTGCTGCTGTTCATGCGCTGTCTTATCCTATTGGTGGTGAATTTCATAAGAGCCATGGGCTTTCTAATGCCGTACTGCTGCCTACTGTGATGCGCTTCAATATTCCTGCAAACGTCAAGAAATATGCCGAAATAGCCATTGCTTGTGGATGCGAAGCAGGAAAAGACGATTTCGAGACAGCAGAAAGAGGAGTCCGTTTCATAGAACAGTTGTCAAAGGATTGTGGCATCCCGCAGACACTTTCCGAAATAGGCATACCGCAATCAGCAGTTGACAGAATGGCAAAAGCCGCAATGGATTGTCAACGGTTGTTGAAGAACAACCCTCGCGAAGTCACCGAACACGACTGCCGCGAAATCTACAATAAACTATATTGAATGCATAATATGCATAATTGACAATTGATAATTCACAATAGTTCTGAACGGTTATCGTTATCGTTTTACAATCCGTAAATGACCAATTATGACTCATTTTGAAAAAACTTTTCGACCTAAATTGGCTATCACAATGGGCGACCCAGCTGGAATCGGTCCAGAGATTATTGTGAAAGCTTTGGAATTAAACGAAACATATAAAAAATGCAAACCACTCGTCATTGGCGATGCAAAAATTATGGAAATGGCAGTCAGGCAACTGGCTGCCAATCTGACCATCAATGCAATAAGCAATGTCAGCGAAGCTAAGTTTGAATATAGCACAATAGACGTCTTCGACCTCAACTGCATTGACATCAGTAGTTTTAGGCAAGGTGTTGTGCAAGAACAATGCGGCAATGCTGCATTTCAGTATGTTGTCAAAGCCATCAACCTCGCCATGAACAAGGATGTTGATGGCACTGTCACCGCACCATTAAACAAAGAAGCCCTAAACCTCTCTGGGCATCATTTCGATGGTCATACGGAAATCTATGCCCACTTCACCAACACAAAGAAATATGCCATGCTGCTTGCCGACAAATTCCTGCGCGTAATCCATGTATCTACCCATGTGCCTTTGCGTGTTGCCTGCGACAGGGTAAAGAAAGACCGCATCATAGAAGTCACGGAACTTATTACCGATGCTTGCCGCCAGTTTGGAATAGAGCAGCCACGTATTGGTATTGCCGGACTTAACCCACACGCCAGTGATGGTGGATTGTTTGGCTATGAGGAAGAAAAGGAAATCATTCCTGCGGTCAATGAATTGACAAGCAGAGGATTCCATGTAGTAGGTCCCGTGCCGCCTGATTCGCTGTTTGCAAAAGCACGATGCGGACAGTTTGATGGCTGTGTGGCTATGTACCACGACCAAGGGCACATTCCTTTCAAAGTATGTGGTTTTCAATGGGATCAGGCAACAGGCAAGATGGAAAGTGCTGAAGGAGTAAATATCACCCTCGGTTTGCCAATAATCCGCGTAAGCGTTGACCATGGCACAGCGTTTGATATAGCAGGGAAAGGCATAGCCTCACCATCGGCAATGCTGCTATCAATTGATTATGCCACCAAAATGGCAATGCATAATGCTATTATGCATAATTGATAATTGATAATTTAACACTGACTGCTGACACTGACTTTCAACGTTCAAAGTTATCGTTATCGTTTTACATTCCGTAAATGATGTTCGTGATTGCTGATGATTTAACTGGTGCTGCTGAGATTGCTGGAATAGCCAACAACAACTCAGATGATGATGTAACAGTCATTGCTACAGACACTCGCTCATTAACTGCTGATGACGCGAAGGCAGAAACTCTACGCATCATAGAAAAACATTCTCTCACAAACAATGACCGCATCTTCAAGAAAACCGATTCAGCCCTGCGCGGCCATATTGTTTTGGAATTGAAAATCCTTATGCAGCAAACAGGATTCAGAAGATGTCTGCTATTGCCTCAGAATCCATCCAAAGGGAGAACGATAAAGGATGGGAAATACTATATAAACAATACACCACTCCACGAAACAGATTTTCGTTTCGATCCTGAATTTCCTGCTTATACATCAGATGTAAGGAAGGTTCTTAAAGGTTGCTATTATCTGACGCTCGATGGTGAATTGCATGAGGGCATCAACATAGCCGAAGCCGCAAGTGCAGAGGACATCAGAAAACAAATAGGCAAAATTGATAAACACACATTATGCGCAGGTGCAGCAGACCTGTTCACAGAAGCTTTTTCACTTGGGCAACAGCCAATATCTTTACAGATTGAAGACAAATTTTCCAGATTGTTGATTGTTCAGGGAAGCACGCAAAGCAAAGACCTTTCTGCGACAACTTTTTTCAAATCACACAACGTGCAAATCTGTCCGATGCCAGATGATGTTTTCGATGGCAACGATCGCACCGACTGGATAAAGTCAGGCAACATTTGTCTAACTATTCCACAAAAACGCAACAATCCTGTATGGTGCAAGACCATCATGGCTCGTACAGTAAAAGCTGCTTTGGAGGAAAGTCAGCGCAAGGGCGAACCTATTTTGATTATTATCGAAGGAGGAGCTACGGCTTTTACAGTTCTCAACGAGTTAGGATGGACAGAATTCGAGGTTGCTGGGCAGTTAGCCCCAGGTGTGGTAGCATTCAATCACCACAACAACAGTATAATTCTTAAACCAGGCAGTTACTCTTGGGGTATAAACTTAATGGTTTTAGGTTAATACTATAATAACTTACTCCATCTTCCTAATTTCCTGAATCGCTGATTTTAATAAAGTCCACCTTGTCAGGGTTGTAGAGCTTGATAGTTTTCGTGCCTTTTGTCACTTCCACAGCAGGGCAGTCGGTGCATGGCTCGCCCATTTCGCCAAACGTCGCCTGATATGTCTTGATGGAATATGTCACAGCATAAACGCCTTCAGTACGGAGTGCTTCCACTTGCTCAATGGTTGTGGCAGCCTCGATGCGCTGACAGAAATCCAGGGTGAGGTTGCAGATATAGATGATGGCTGACTCTGACGATGACGATAACGATGAACCTAATGCTTCGGTGATTGCAGTCTTGGCGCTTGTCTTGGCTGCATCGAGAGTCTGGTTGGTGACGAAGTTGGTGAAGCCTCCCCACGGGTCATGTTGATAGTCATAAAGGCTGTTTCCCTGAACGGTGACCGGAATCGACTTGCTGACACCATTGAAAGGGTTGTGTCCTAATGCACTTGGTGTCGGCGATAAGCTCGTGATAGCCGTTAGCCCACATTGCAGTTGGCTTTGCCCTTATACGATTGCATATTTTAACTCAAGTTTTACAAGCTCCAGTTGATTAGGAGTTAGGGAGTTACAATTGTGGAGTTGAGAAACTTGGATTATAACCTTTTGAACTATGAAGAATTATTAATTGTTGGTCATTAATTATAATAATTGTGAATTGTGAATTGTGAATCATTTTTTTTTCTTACTTTTGCAGCATGAAAAAATCAGTTTGTTATAAAAGTGCGATTATGTGGTTATGCCCTTCGACTTCGCTCAGGGTAAACTCATGGGTTTCAGTCATAAGTTTCTTGGCGGTTTTTGTTTTTGCCACTTCAGCTTCCGCCCAGCATGTGTTCGGATATTTCAGCTATGATGAGGTGGTGAAACAATTGCCCGACTACGATGCTACAATGAAGCAGCTTGATGAGTTGAAAGCCAAATTCAACGAAGAAACAGCGCGCGTTGAAAAAGAGTTCAATGAGAAATACGAGGAGTTTCTTGAAGGACAGAAAGAGTTTCCTGCCATTATACTGCAAAAGCGTCAGACAGAATTGCAAGAAATGATGGAGAAGAATATTGCCTTCAAGCAGGAAGCTCGCCGCTTGTATGACAAGGCAAAACAGGAGGCCATGGACTCTCTCAGGCAGGTTATCAATAAGGTAGTTGTAAATATAGGCGAGGTGCACAAATATGACTTTATAATAAATGTCGATGAGGCCAGTTGTCCTTGGGTAAATCCAGAAAAGGGAGTTTGTCTCAACAAAGAAATTCTCAAAATCTTAAGACATTAAATAAATTTACGGATTTACAGAATTACGGATTAATACGATTTACAATTTACTATTTACCATTTACAATTTATTTACAATTTTTGTAATTTGGCAATTTAACTCTGACACTGACTACTGACTCTGACTCAAGGCTAATGTCTTAACTCCTTAACTCCTTAAAAAAATGATTGGAATATTTGATTCAGGATATGGTGGACTTACTATATTGCAGAAATGCAGAGAACGACTGCCAGAATACGACTACATATATTTAGGCGACAATGCACGTACTCCATACGGCTCACGCTCGTTTGACATAGTTTATGAGTTTACTCGTCAGGCTGTGAAAAGGCTTTTCGACATGGGTTGCCATCTCGTGATTCTTGCATGCAACACAGCTTCTGCCAAAGCATTGAGGAGTATTCAGCAAAATGACTTACCCAAATGGGATCCGGAACGCAGGGTTCTGGGAGTAATCCGTCCAACGGCAGAAATTATTGGCAATCTGACAAAAAACCGCCATGTGGGTGTTGTGGCTACTACAGGAACAATAAACTCCTATTCTTATACCTTAGAAATAAAGAAACTGTTTCCTGATATAACTGTTGTTGGCGAAGCCTGCCCACTTTGGGTTCCAATCGTAGAAAATAATGAGTGCAACACAGAAGGAGCAGATTATTTTGTAAAGAAAAACATTGACAACCTGCTTGCAAAAGATGATAAGATAGATACAATTATCCTTGGCTGTACACATTATCCATTACTCATCAATACGATAAGAAAATACGTTCCTGACTACATTACACTTGTACCGCAAGGCGAATACATAGCCAAGGCGTTGCACGACTATCTCGTGCGGCATACCGAAATAGACAGCAAGTGTACAAAAAACGGAACCTGCCAATATCTTACTACTGAAAATAGTGACAAGTTCCGTGAAAATGCTCAAATCTTCTTACACGAAGAAGTGAATGCAGCAACAATCACATTATAAAAAGTTTTTCGTAAAAAACAACAGATGAGCAAACTAAAAACTTGCGAAACTTGTATAAATAATGTTAAGGATTGACCTATTTTGTTGAGGATCGCAATATTTTTACGTACTTTTGCACACGAAAACTTAAAACAGAATTTGAGTTTTGTATAAAGATTTGGTATAACTGTATAACAAACAATCGTTTAAGTGTATGAAAATGAAAATTTATTCTTTTATCATAGCAATATTTTTCACATTGTCGGTTAATGCTCAGGAATCGACTATCGGCATTGATTTGCAAAAAGCTATAGATATTGCATTGGCAGAGAATCCTTCTATCCGTATTGCAGATAAGGATGTAAAACTTAAAGAAATTGCAAAAAGTGAGGCTTGGCAGCAATTATTACCCATAGTTTCAGCAAATGGGCAGATTCAACACACATTGTTGGCTGCTGAAATGAAACTTAATGGTAATGTGTTTAAAATGGGACAGGACAATACCAATACAGCAGCTGTCGTTGGTACTGTGAGCCTACCTGTATTTGCCCCAGCAATTTACCGTACAATAAAACTCACGAAACAAGATATTCTGCTTGCCAAGGAAAAGGCGAGAGCAAGTCGGTTGGACCTTGTGAACCAGGTGACAAAGGCATTTTATGGACTATTGCTTGCTCAGGAATCACGTGATGCCCTGCAACAGAGTTACGATGTGAGCAAGAAAAATTTTGAGTTAGTTAATAATAAGTATAAGGTGGGGACGGTCAGCGAATACGATAAGATTAGTGCGGAGGTGCAAATGCGCACAATGAATTCATCGCTGGTAAGTGCCAAGAATGCCGTTACGATAGCAGAACTGAATCTGAAGGTTTTGATGGGTGTTACTGCTGACCTGAAAATTGTTGCTGATGACAAACTCGTGAACCATGAAAAAGACCTTGTGTATGTCAGTGAGACTGGCACAGACAACGAATTGAATAGCAACAATAGTTCTTTGAAACAGTTGGACTTGAACTACGAACTGTTGCGAAAAACAAAGAAACTACAATATGCAAATTTCATGCCATCGGTATCGTTCCAACTTTCGGCACAGTATCAATCGCTGTATAATCCTAACTGGAAATTATGGGATTATAAATGGGCTCCAAGTTCTAATTTTATAATCAACCTTACTATTCCTTTGTTTACTGCCAGCAATTTCACTAAGCTCAAGACTACGAAAGTGCAAATGTCGCAATTGCTCGACACCAAAGAAAACACTCGCCGCAGGTTAGCAGAATCGCTTGAAGCCTATCGGGAAAACATGGCATCGGCTATTGTTGCAACCGAAAGCAACAAAGAAGCTGTGCTCCAGGCAGAAAAGGCTTTGATGATTGCAGAAAAGCGTTACGATGTAGGTAAGGGCACTATTCTGGAATTGGATCAGAGTGAAGTGGCGCAAGCTCAGACCAAGCTAACTTATTATGAGTCGATATACAACTATCTTGTCAACAAGGCCGACTATGAATACACTTTAGGCAGAAAATATTAAAGAGACAGAAAAATATATGAACAAGAAATTTTTATTTTTGATGTTTGTCCCTGCATTTTTGTTTAGCATGAACTCATGCGACAAAAAAAAGGATGGTGCTATGCAGGAAACACCGCTTGTGAAACTTGCTACTGTTAAGGCAGAGGCTATTCAGCAGGAAGAGGTTTATACCGCTACTGTGGAGAGTGACGTGAAAAACAACATTGCCCCTAATATGGCATATAGAATCCAAAAAATCTATGTTGATGTTGGCGATGTCGTGCGTAAAGGACAGGCTGTAGTGCAACTCGATGTTGCCAATCAGGATCAGCTGAGTTTGCAGATTCAAAGTCAGATAGCACAGGCTCAAAGTCAGATAGCACAGATGCAAAACCAAGAAGCTGAGTTCAAGCGCACTGCTGAACTCTACAAGATGGGTGGTATTTCAAAGTCTGAATATGATGCGGCACAGACACAGCTCACGGTACAGAAAAAAGCTGTTGCCATACAGGAGAGTCAGGTACAATCGCTCCGCCGCCAGTTGGCACAGATGAGTCAGAACACACGCTTGGTAAGTCCTATCAGCGGTGTTGTTACTGCCCGTAACTACGATGATGGAGACATGTATGGCGCTCAACCTATCCTGACTGTGGAGCAGCTTAATCCTGTGAAACTGAAGATCAATGTGTCGGAATCTTACTATAGTCAGGTTAAGAACGGCATGAAAGCAAGTATCGACCTTGATGCTTATTCAGGTGAAGTGTTTGAAGGAAAAGTAACAACAGTATATCCTTCAATTGATGAAAGCACACATACATTCCCTGTTGAAATTACCGTAGTAAACAAAGACGGCAAGGTTCGTCCAGGAATGTTTGGCAGGGCACGCCTAAGCTTGGGAGAAGTTGAGCGTGTAGTCTTACCAGATGAAGCAATTGTGAAACAAGTAGGTGCTGGCGACCGTTATGTTTATACGTATAAAGACGGCAAGGTTACTTATCAGAAAGTTGAACTGGGTAAGCACTTTAAAGACAAATACGAGGTGCTTAGCGGACTGATGGCTGGTGAGCAAATAGTAATTGCTGGAATGTCACGACTGAGCAATGGCCGTGAAGTGAAAGTTGATAAATGATTCAAGTTTCGCAAAACTTGAATGGTTATGGGTTTATGGTTTACGATTTATAGTTAAATTGTAAATTATTTAAATGTTAAATAAATAGTGAATTGTAAATCTGTAGGTTAACTAAATCTGAAAATAAATCCGTGAATCAGTAAATTAGTAATTCTGTAAATTAATATTATGAGTTTATACGAAGGAGCTGTTAAACGCCCGATTATGACCACGCTTTGCTTCGTGGCAGTTGCAATATTCGGTTTGTTCTCTTTGGCTAAATTACCAATCGACTTGATGCCAGATATTGAGACCAACACCATTATGGTTATGACATACTACAACGGAGCATCTGCAAGCGACATAGAAAACAATGTTACTCGCCCACTTGAGAATACACTCAATTCTGTGGAGCATTTGAAACATGTGAGTTCAAAATCCCGTGACAACGTGTCTGTGTTGACACTCGAATTTGAATTCGGCTATGACATTGATGACCTCACGAACGATGTTCGCGACAAACTGGATATGGTGTCGAACGCATTGCCTAAAGATGCCAACACTCCTATTCTGTTCAAGTTCTCTACCGACATGATTCCTATCATCATCTTGTCGGCAACAGCGGATGAGAGCCAGAAGGCACTTTACAAAATTCTGGACGAAAACGTTGCCAATCCACTTGCACGTGTTGATGGCGTGGGTACGGTGTCTATTTCTGGTGCGCCAGAACGTGAAATCAATATCTACATGGACGCTGCGAAGATGGAGGCGTATGGCATTTCGCCAGCTGCTGTAAGTTCAGCCATTTCGGGCGAAAACCAGAATGTAACAGGTGGTGTGGTTGACATCGGTACACAGACCTTTACAGTCCGTGCTGAGGGGGAATTTTCTGACCCTAAACAGATGGAAAATGTTATCGTTGGTAGCAAGAATGGTACAAATGTCTATCTACGTGATGTGGCACGTGTTGAGGACAACGTTCAAGAACGTGCACAGCAAACTTTTACCAATGGTAAACAGGGAGCTATGATTATCGTGCAGAAGCAGAGCGGTGCCAATTCTGTGAATATTGCTAATAAAGTACACGAACTTTTGCCTGACTTGCAGAAGACTTTGCCATCCGACGTGCAGCTTGGTGTAATCGTCGATACATCCGACAATATCAAGAACACAATCCGCACGTTGTTTGAAACAGTGATGTATGCGCTTATCTTCGTTGTGCTTGTGGTGTTCGTATTCCTCGGACGATGGAGAGCAACGGTCATCATCTGCCTCACAATCCCAATGTCGCTGATAGCATCATTCATCTATCTATATGCAACAGGAGGGTCACTGAATATGATATCCATGTCGTGTCTGTCAATTGCTATCGGTAACGTGGTCGATGATGCCATTGTGGTGCTTGAAAATGTCACCACCCATATTGAAAGAGGTTCAAAGCCCGACCGTGCGTCAGTACATGGCACCAACGAAGTCGCTATTTCCGTTATCGCATCCACGCTGACCATGATTGCAGTATTCTTCCCTCTGACAATGGTGTCGGGTATGGCTGGTGTGCTGTTCAAGCAATTAGGTTGGATGATGTGTATCATCATGACAATCTCTACACTTTCAGCATTGTCGTTTACCCCAATGTTGACCTCCAACTTCTTGAAATTGCAGAAAAAGCAAAGTGCAACATTTAAAAAGTTTTACACCCCAATACAAAATCGTCTCGACAAACTCGATGACTGGTATGAAAAAAGAATTAACTGGGCAGTACGCCATCGTTGGACAGTTATATGCGGTTGCGTCGGATTTTTTGTCTTGAGTATTCTCGTAGCAGCAGTTGTAGGTATCAAGAGCGAGTTCATGCCAGCCAATGACTCTGGTCGTGTTGGTGTCACACTTGAAATGCCTATCGGTACACGTGTTGAGGTTTCGAAGCAAGTAGCAGAAAAACTCACCAACACCTGGATGGAACGATATGGAGCAGATATGAAGAGATGTAATTTTACTGTTGGTCAAGCCGATGACAACAACACATTTGCTTCATTGAGCGACAATGGTTCACACATCATCAAGTATAACATACAATTTGTGCCTTCCAACGAACGAAAGATTGGATTGGTGCAGATTTGTGATGAAATGCGTGCCGACTGCAAAAAAATCCCTGAACTTGCAAAATTCAATGTCATGTTCGGCGGTGGCAACAGCTCAATGGGTGGTCAGAATATGGCTACTTTCGAGGTGTATGGCTACGACCTTGACGTGACATACGATGTTGCTCAACGACTTGCAAAGAAATTCCAGGATAGTCCGATGATTTCACAGGTCAACATTTCTCGCTCCGACTATCAGCCAGAAGTGGTGGTGGACTTTGACCGCGACAAATTAGCATTACAAGGACTTACACTTGCCACAGCAGCCAACACAGTAAGAAATGCCATTACAGGCTCTCTGATGTCATACTATCGTGAAGATGGTGATGAATACGATATAAAGGTTCGTTATGAACCACAAGACCGCCAGTCGATTGAAGCCATTGAAAACATGCTGATACCAAACACACAAGGCAAGGCTATCCGTGTTCGCGATGTTGCTACAGTCGAGGAATCAACCATTCCACCACAGATTGAACGTAAAGACCGTGAACGTATTGTCACCGTAACCGCTGTCATGAAGAAAGGCTATGCCCTGTCGGATGGTGTGGAATATGGAAATAAGATGGTTCAGGAGATAGGAGTGCCTTCGGGAGTTGTCTGCAAGGTGGCAGGTTCATACGAAGACCAGCAAGATTCCAACAGAGACCTCGGCACATTGGCAATATTGGTTATCATCCTTGTGTTTATAGTAATGGCAGCACAGTTTGAATCATGGTCATATCCGTTTATCATCATACTCTCACTCGTGTTTGCATTCTCAGGAATCATCTTTGCACTGGTGTTTACTGGTACATCCATGAACATAATGTCGATGCTTGGTGGTATAATGCTTATCGGTATAGTTGTAAAGAATGGTATTGTGCTCATCGACTACACCCAGTTGAAGCGTGAACAAGGATTTGGTCTTATTCGCGCTGCAGTAACAGCAGCCCGTAGCCGTTTGCGTCCTATTCTGATGACCACTCTGACCACCATTCTCGGTATGGTGCCATTGGCTGTCAGTCAGGGTGTAGGTGCTGAGATGTGGCGTCCACTCGGTATCTCCATCATCGGGGGTCTGACCATTGCCACCTGTCTAACACTAATCTATGTGCCATCTATGTTCTGCATTTTGGGAGGTAGCGGAATCAAGGCAAAGCGCAAGAAATTTGCCCGTAAGCTTGAACTGGAAAAATATTGGCAAGAGAATAAGGATAAAGAAACATTCAAAAAGAAGAAATAGCCATGAAAGCAATAATGATATCGTTCGATCAGGCTCACTACGACAGCGTTATAGAGGCACTCAATAATTCGCTTGCACGAGGTTTCACCATGTTTCCTTCCACTCAAGGACGCGGTTCAAAGACAGGCGACCCACACATGGGCACACATGCCTGGCCATCAATGTGCAGCTCGGTCATAACAATAGTAGAAGACGAAAAAGTAGAACCACTGCTCAATCGATTAAAAGCACTCGATGAATCCTACGAAATGCTCGGTCTCCGTGCCTTTGTCTGGGATATTGAAAAGACAATATAAGATTCACCCAATGTATGGAAGGAATCATACAAAGCATCTACAACATTGTATGGAGTCCTGCACTTATAGTGCTACTCTTAGGAGCGGGACTATACTTTACAATAAGAACTAAAGGTGTACAAATCAGGTTGGTTCCTGAAATGCTCAGGTTGTTGTTTGAAAAATTACATTCGGACAAGAACTCTGCTGGTATTTCGCAATTTGAGGCATTATGCCTCTCTTTATCGGGAAGAGTTGGTACGGGAAATATCGTTGGAGTAGCAACCGCAATTGCTTTTGGTGGACCAGGCGCGATTTTCTGGATGTGGTTTATTGCCTTTATAGGAGCTTCGACAGCATTCGTTGAAGCAACATTAGCACAGAAATACAAAATCCTGCACAATGGACATTATAGCGGCGGCCCGTTCAACTATATAGAGTTTGCACTGAAGCAGCGATGGTTAGCAATTGTTTTTGCCTTGTTGTGCATAACTGGCAATGGTACTTTAATTGTATCCGTACAAACAAACAGCATAACTGCCGCATTTCAAAATTCATTTAACATTTCTCCTATCTGGACTGTCGCAGGAATTGCAGTATTATTGTTTTTAGTAATTGTTGGTGGGGTGAAACGAATTGCTAAATTTGCTTCCATTGTCACCCCATTCATGGCAATAGGATACCTCTGCTTTTCGCTGTTTATCATTGGTATGCACTGGAGAGAAATACCCGATACTTTTGTGTTGATTTTCAAGAGTGCATTCGGTTTCGGATCAGTGTTTGGAGGTCTGATTGGCAGTGCTATTGCGTTTGGTGTCAAGCGTGGGCTGTTTTCAAATGAAGCCGGACAAGGTAGTGGCGCGATAGTTGCAGCAAGTGCTGATGTGGAACATCCGGCACAGCAGGGACTCACACAATCATTCTCCGTCTATATTGACACTCTATTGGTATGCACGTCAACAGCCTTAATGATTCTCTGCACAGGAAACTATAATGTGTTCGATTCGGCAGGAAACGTCATTGTGGAAAACGCACCTGAACTCGGTGCAAATTATGTAGCCTTCACCCAGGCGGCAATTGATTCCGTTTGGAAAGGAGTGGGCAGTGGATTTGTTGCCATAGCATTGGCATTTTTCGCTTTTACCACTACATTGGCATATTATTTCTATGCAGAGTCAAGTATATTTTATCTATTCAAGACAAATCAAAAAACGCACGATTCACAATGTAATGGTCGCAGAAAACGCGAATCGGCAACCATAACAATATATCGCTGTGTGTATTTCGGCATGGTGATTCTTGGAGCGGTGATGACAGCCGATTCTGTATGGACTATCGGTGATATTGGGGTAGGATTAACAACATGGCTTAACGTAATCGTGCTCCTAATACTCTGCCCGAAAGCTATCGCCTGTCTTAAAGAATACGAGGCACAACGTCGTCTCAAGCATTAGACCAAAGCAGAAGCTTGCATATCAGAGCCATACGGATGAGCTTGCCATTACCCACTTGACGGAAATAAGCCGCACGAGGGTCGGAGTCAACCTCTATGAGAATCTCATTAACCCTTGGTAGAGGATGCAGAATGCGCATTGTAGGTTTTGCCTTTTCAAGCTTCTCGAGATTCAGCACAAAACTATCTTTTACCCTATCAAACTCTTCCTGGTCGAGAAAACGCTCTTGCTGCACACGTGTCATATAGAGAATGTCTATTTCAGGCATTACTTCCTCAAGTGTTTTAACTTCTTTGACGATGTTGCCTATCTTATATTGTGATGGCAGTTTGAGTTCATCGGGGGCGATAAGAATCACTCTGACGTTCTGATAGCGCGACAGAGCCTGAATAAGCGAGTGTACTGTCCGACCAAATTTCAGGTCGCCACAGAAACCAATAGTAAAATTGTCTAAACGTCCAATCTCCCTACGAATGGTGAGCAAATCGGTGAGAGTCTGGGTAGGATGAGCATGACTACCGTCTCCAGCATTGATAATAGGGATACTTGCCACTTGGCTTGCTTCGAATGGTACTCCTTCAGTATGGTGGCGCATGGCTATTATGTCGGCAAAATTTTCAACCACACGCACTGTATCCTGCACACTTTCGCCCTTGCTTACCGATGAGCTTTTAGCATCAGCAAAACCTAATACTTGTCCACCGAGTTCCATCATAGCAGCGGTGAAACTAAGTCGTGTACGTGTGCTTGGTTCGTAGAAGAGAGTTGCAAGCTTTTTGTTACGGCAAACTTCACGATACTTATCTGGATTTTTTATAATATCAAAAGCCGTTGTGATGAGTTCATCAATCTCAGATGTACTGAGGTCCATTATGTCTATTAGATGTCGCATATAGAGTTATGGGTTTTGGGTTATGGGCTGAACTTATAACTGGAACTAAAGATTATTACGGAAAGTTAATAGACCTTGGATTTCTTTTGGGTCTATGTAGTTTTGCTTTGCAGCAACTTCAATTAATGTGTCGAAATTTGACAGACTAACATTCTTTACATCAGCTTCACTTAAACGCTGGAGTCCTTTTTTCAATCCGTAGGTGAAAATACTTACAATGCCAAGTACATCGGCTCCTGCTTCACGCAAAGTATTTACCACATCAATACAGCTGCCTCCTGTAGAGATAAGGTCTTCGATGACAACAACCTTTTGTCCTTTTTCCAGTCGGCCTTCTATCTGATTGCCTCTACCATGGTCTTTTGCATTACCACGAACATATCCCATTGGCATATTGAGAATAGTTGCAGCTATGGCAGCATGAGCGATACCTGCAGTACTGGTTCCCATGAGAACCTCACATTCGGGATATTCTCTTTTCACAGTCTCGGCAATAGCATTTTCTACGATTGTCCTTGCTTCAGGGTAAGAAAGAATGATGCGATTGTCGCAATAAATAGGACTCTTTATACCACTTGCCCATGTGAACGGGTCGTTTGGACGCAGAAAAACGGCTTTAATTTTAAGAAGCTGTTCTGCGATTTTAATTTCCATATTTTCCATCGTTTTATTGTGATTTATTCAAGTTTCGCAAACTCAACTTTCATTGATTATGGGTTAAATTCCATGCAGCATTTTGTGTATGCGGCAACAGGGTCTTCTGCCATTGTGATAGGACGACCTACAACTATGAAATCAGAACCAATCTCCTTTGCACGTGCTGGTGTGGTTATACGCACCTGGTCATCTTTCTTACTGTCAGCAAAACGGATACCTGGCGTGATTGTCAAGAAAGAATTGCCAACATTCTGTTTTATCAACCCTGCTTCCAATGGCGAGCATACAATACCGTCAAGACCTGCTGTCTGTGCATTTTTTGCATACTGCACAATGGTGTCCTGCATAGTGCTGCCAATAAGAAGTTCCTTGTGGAGCATCTCTTCACTTGTTGATGTAAGTTGAGTGACAGCTATCAGAAGAGGGCGAGTACCATCTTCACGTGTAAGTCCTTCAATGGCATATTTCATCATCTCGATACCACCAGCTGCATGAACATTACACATATCGACATCGAGCATAGAAAGCACATGCATAGTCTTTTTCACTGTATTAGGAATGTCGTGCAGTTTAAGATCAAGAAATATCTTGTGTCCACGGGATTTTATCTCTCTGACAAATTCCGGTCCACAAGCATAAAATAGTTCCATACCAATTTTAACGAATGGTTTTCTGTTTTGGAACTTATCCAAAAAAGCCAATGTTTGTTCCTTGTTAGAGAAATCACATGCAATAATCACATCTTTTTTCATATCATTCCTATTATGTCGTTTATATTATTAAAACCTAATTCTGAAAGGCGGTTTGGCAGTTGGTCAATAATTATCTTGCAAGTCATTGGTTCAATGAGATTTGCAGTTCCGATTTCTACAGCTGTTGCTCCTGCCATCATCATCTCTATAACATCATCAGCAGTAGAAATGCCGCCACAGCCTATTATCGGTATGGAACAAGCTTTTGCCACCTGATAAACCATCCTTACTGCTATCGGGAATACTGCAGGTCCAGAAAAACCGCCCATTTTATTGGTTAGAACTGGCTTTCTACGCTTAATGTCGATACGCATCCCCAAGAGTGTATTAATTAGAGTAAGTCCATCAGCACCAGCATCTTCGCAAGCCTTTGCAATGCTGGCTATATCCGTCACGTTTGGAGTGAGTTTGACAAATACAGGCTTTGTAGTGACAGACTTTACTGCTTTAGTAATCATTGCAGCCGAGGCAGGGTCGGTTCCGAAGCTCATACCACCATTATGAACATTCGGACAACTGATATTCACTTCAATAATATCTGCCGAAGAATCTATTTTGCGGCAACATTCCATGTATTCATCTACGGAAAATCCACTTATATTAGCAACAATAGGCTGATGATAAAACTTGCGCAAGTCGGGTATTTGCTGACCAACAACGGCATCAATGCCAGGATTTTGAAGTCCAACACTATTTATCATTCCTGAATAGCATTCCGCTATCCTTGGTTGTGGATTACCGTATCTTGGTTCTTTGGTAGTTCCCTTGATAGATATTGCTCCAAGAATGTTGATATCATAGAAGTCACAAAACTCTTTGCCATAGCCAAATGTACCACTGGCTGGAATTATAGGATTTTGCAATACTACGCCACAAAGATTTACGCTTATGTTTACCATATCAGTTCCTTTCTCAAAAAAATTGGTCCGTCTTTACATACTCGCTTCACACCATTTGCAGTTTCTATGCTGCAACCATAACAAGCACCAAAGCCACATCCCATTCTGCTTTCAAGACTGAATTGTCCGAGTATTTCATTAGGCAGGCATTTGTTTAGAGCACTCATCATCGGCATAGGTCCACAAGCATAGAAATAATCGCATTCTATATTGTTTGCATTTATTGCATCGGTAACAAATCCTTTAGTGCCTCTGCTTCCATCATCGGTTGAAATAATGACTCTTGCTCCTAAAGACTCGAATTCATCGACAAAAAACAAACTGTCTTGAGTATCGGCTCCTATTACTACGGTAGGTTTTTTAAGCATCCTCCGACAAAGTCCATAAAGCGGAGCCAGTCCGATACCTCCACCAACAAGCATTGGCTTTTCAGAGTCTGCAAAAGAGAAACCATTGCCTAAACCTACAAGCATATCCAAACTTGTTCCGACTTTCAACTCCGACATTATTTCGGTACCTTTACCGACAATTTTATACAAGAGGCTTATACTCTGGTCATTCCAGTCGCACACACTTATCGGCCGGCGTAGATAACAACCTTCTACACTAATGTTTATGAATTGACCAGGATAGTCAATATTGTCCGTATTGCCCTGCACAATCATCTTATAAATATTGTTTGCAATAGGACGATTTTCAATGATTATGTAATTTGCAGCCATGCGGTTATAAATTGAACTCTGACACTGACCCATTTTCAATGGTTCAATTATTAATTGTCAATTATCAATTGTCAATTGTCAATTATTAATTATTAATTATTAATTAATCTCTTGGCATTCTTTTTCATTCTGCATCAATTGTAGAAATGCCGAGGGTTATTTCTTCAAGCACATCAAGAAGAACCTTTACTGTTTCCAGTGAAGTAAATGTTGTTATGTTGTTTTCAACAGCTGCACGACGTATTTCATAACCATCAAGATGGTCGTGATGCTGGCTTATGTCGATGATGTTTATTACATATCTCACATAGCCTTTTTGCAATGCATGGATGATATCGTCATCTCCGCGTCCGACTTTCTGTAATGTGCGTGTCTTGATGCCATGGGCTTTCATGCACTCTGCTGTACTGCGTGTAGCTTCTATATTGAAGCCCAGATTATAGAAACGTTTGATTAGCGGTACAGCGACTTCCTTCACTTCGTCGCACAGGCTAACTATTATCGTTCCGTATGCAGCCATTTTCATTCCTGAACTCTGCAATGACTTATACAATGCACGTGTCAGTGATTTATCATATCCTATAGCCTCACCTGTAGATTTCATTTCTGGCGAGAGATAAGGCTCCATTCCGTGTATTTTTGCAAATGAGAATGCAGGTGCTTTGACAAACCAGCGTCCTCTTTCACGTGCATAGACTTCAAAGATTCCCTGACGGCGCAATGAGTCGCCAAGCATCACTCGTGTTGCAATGTGAGCCATTGGTATGTTGGTGGATTTGGAAATAAACGGAACAGTGCGCGATGAACGTGGATTTACTTCGATGACATAGACTTTATCGTTAGAATCTACGATAAACTGAATATTGAATAATCCCACTATGCCAATTTCCAAACCAAGTTGTACGGTGTAACTGATAATCTTGTCCTTTACATTTTGGCTTACGCTGAATGTTGGATACACGCTGATGCTATCGCCTGAATGTATTCCCGTCTTTTCCACATGTTCCATTATGCCAGGAATATAGACATCACGTCCATCACAAATGGCATCAACTTCAAGCTCTTTGCCTTCTATGTACTTATCTACAAGGACAGGACGAT
The DNA here is from genome assembly GCA_045597685.1 of Prevotella sp. Taxonomy (GTDB): domain Bacteria; phylum Bacteroidota; class Bacteroidia; order Bacteroidales; family Bacteroidaceae; genus Prevotella. The sequence goes on along the minus strand of JAZLKO010000039.1, from coordinate 4,277 downwards.
CGGTGTCGATTTCTACCGCAGTGTGTAAATAATGTCGTAGGTCTGCCTCATTGCTAACTATCTGCATTGCTCTACCACCGAGCACATAACTTGGGCGCACAAGCACAGGATAGCCAATCTTTGTGGCAACTTTTACTCCAGTCTCAATGTTGGTAACTGCTTCTGACTCTGGTTGTGGTATGCCTATCTTGTCCATAATCTTTTTGAAGCAGTCTCGATCTTCGGCATTTTGTATTGCTTTGGTGTCGGTACCTATGATGTTTACTCCGAGACGCGAAATAGGTTCTGCGAGATTTATTGCAGTCTGTCCACCAAGTGAAACGATTACTCCCTTTGGCGATTCATGCTCTATGACATTCATCACATCTTCCACGGTCAACGGCTCAAAATATAGCTTGTCGCCAGTTGTATAGTCGGTGCTCACCGTTTCAGGGTTGTTGTTGATGATGATTGCCTTATAACCAAGTTTCTGTAGCGACCATACGGCATGAACGGTGGAATAATCAAATTCCACACCTTGACCGATACGTATAGGTCCAGCGCCGAGAACAAGGAAGGATTGAGAGTTGATGGTTGATGGTTTCTCCAAAGCATCTGGATGTTCTGGAAATTCCAAATTATCCGTGTTATATGTGGAATACATATATGGCAAATTGACGTCTTGCGGATAACTGTTTACATGGATGTATGCAGGATAGATATTGTTTTCCTGACGGAATTTTATCACTTCTTCCTGTTTTCTGCCTGTCAACATTCCGATAAAACTGTCTGAAAATCCCATCTTCTTTGCCTTGACAAAAACATCCAAGTTGCAGCCAGATTTGATTTCTGCCTCCATGCTTACTATTTCTCGAATTTTGTCAATGAAGTATTCATTAATCTGTGTCTTGTCGTGAATTTCTTGTACGGATATTCCGTTGCGGATTAATTGAGCCATAGCATACAGCCTATCGTCTGGGCTTTCGCTGATGTATTGCAGCATATCACTATTGTTCCAGTCAAGGAATTTCTTGTGGTATATGTGGCACACGCCTGTTTCTAACGAGCGTATGGCTTTTAGTAATGACTCCTCAAAGGTTTTTCCAATGCTCATCACTTCGCCTGTTGCCTTCATCTGAGTTCCGAGTCGATTGGAAGCATCGGAAAACTTATCAAATGCAAAACGCGGTACTTTTGTAACGATGTAATCTATCTTAGGTTCAAAGTTTGCTGGCACACCACTCAGCATAATCTCATCAAGTGTGAGCCCGACAGCAATCTTTGCCGTTACTCTTGCTATTGGGTATCCGCTTGCCTTCGATGCCAATGCTGATGAACGGGAAACGCGAGGATTGACTTCTATGAGATAATATTCCGACGTCTCAGGATTAAGGGCAAATTGAACATTGCAGCCACCTGCTATTCCTAATTCCTTGATAATTTTCTTCGCTGATGTTTCAAGCATTTTGAAATCATGGTCGCTAAGTGTTAGGATTGGTGCCACTACAATAGAATCGCCAGTGTGTACACCCACAGGGTCTATGTTTTCCATACCGCAAATATTCAATATGGTATCGTTTGAGTCACGCATCACCTCAAACTCTATTTCCTTGTAGCCTTTCACGCTTTTTTCAACCAGCACCTGACTCACTGGCGATAGCGACAGGGCAACATGCATAAGACTGCGGCATTCCTCCTCATTGTTCGCAAATCCACCACCAGAACCACCGAGGGTGTAGGCAGGGCGCAGAACCACTGGATAACCTATCTCTCTTGCGGCTTCGAGACCTTCTTCAAGGGAATTTGCTATCTGAGAAGGGATGACAGGTTCACCTATGCTCTGACACATTTCTTTAAACAGTTTCCTGTCTTCTGCTCTCTCAATGCTATGCAATGGAGTACCAAGTATTTCCACATGACATTCATCGAGTACGCCTTTTTTTGCCAACTGCACGCATAAGTTGAGTCCTGTTTGTCCTCCTAAGCCTGGCAAAATGGCATTTGGACGTTCATACCTGACAATCTTGGCAACATACTCTAATGTCAGGGGTTCCATATACACTTTGTCTGCCATTTGTGGGTCGGTCATGATAGTAGCAGGATTGCTATTCACGAGTACCACCTCATAGCCTTCTTCTCTCAAGGCAATGCATGCCTGAGTTCCTGCATAGTCAAACTCAGCAGCCTGCCCTACAACAATTGGTCCCGAACCGATGACCAATACTTTCTTAATATCCGTACGTTTCATATTTGTTTTCGTTATTGTTATCGTTATCGTTATCGTTCAAAAATACCTTTCCTTGAACTTGCATTCCATCAAACGGACACGAGTGCCCTTTGCTATGGAATTTCGATGAGTCGATTATGTATGAGGTTGATAAATCAACCTTTATATAATATGGTGGTTGCTCAATCTGCAAAATACTATAGGCATTTTTACTCATCAAGTCTATAAATCTGCTGAAAGAAATAACACCTGTTTTTACAAAATAGGTATAAATCACAGGAAATGCACTCTCAAGTCCCACGACACCATTCTGGCTACCTTCCCACCCATGGCTTTTTTCTTCTGCGGAGTGTGGTGCGTGGTCGGTGGCAATCACATCTATTGTTCCATCTTTTAGTGCTTCCACCAGGACATTACGGTCGTCTGCCGTACCAAGTGGTGGATTCATTTTCATGTTTGACTGCCCTTTGGCATCATCCTTTGTAAAGAGAAGATAATGTGGGGCTGTCTCACAAGTCACACAAACGCCATCAGCCTTTCCACGGCGAATGAATTCAATACTTTCCCTTGTAGAGATGTGGCACAGATGCAGTCGGCATCCTGTCTTCTTTGCCAAACGGATATTTCTTTCTACCTCGGTATATTCCCGTTCCCTATCGTCACCACTACCTTTTTCGCAATGAGTCACTATCAGGCCGCCAAGTGATGCTATCCTGTGCATACATTCCTCCATAACATCATCATCGTCCACGCCATTCCCATCGTCACTGAATCCTGCCACGTATGGCATCATACTTTCGTAGTCGGCAGGTTCCCGTCCTTCTCTGTTTTTAGTTATGCAACCGAATGGAAGAATGTTTACCGCAGTTTTGCAGCGTTGTATCGCATCAAGTTGTATCTTGAGATTTTCTATACAATCTGGGGCAGGATTAAGATTTGGCATTGTACACACCAGACCATATCCAGCACTAAATGCAGCCTTTGCTCCAGATTCAATTGTTTCCTTATACTCAAACCCTGGTTCACGGAAGTGAACATGCAGGTCGGCGAGAGCAGGAAACAAAAAAAAAGGCTGATTGCCTTGAGGGAAATCCGCCTTTTGAACGTTTGAAACCGTTTGAAACTCAGGTGTTGAGAACTGGAAGTCGAGAACTGAGTCTGGGGTTTTTATATTGAATCTATCCGTCATTATATAAGTTTTTCGCTGCAAAGGTAAGAAAAAACTCTGTTTTTTAATTGATAATTGATAATTGACAATTGAAAATTATGATTTTTTAATAATTGGCTCAGCCTAATATTTGGGGCGGTTTGTAATGCAAGAGAATGCTTATTTTTTATACAATTTCACGACTCTGCCATCATCGAGACGTTTAATGATGATGCCACTATGTTTAATACCCTGAACCCTGCGGCCCGACAAATCGTAATATGTACCGTTGTCGTCTGCATCATTGGCTATAATGGATATGCCTGTTGTAATGTCGGCATAATACTCAATGTCGTGAGCTGGCATGGTCTCATACGTCTCACCAATCCATCCATTGAACACATAACCTTCATTTGGAGTATATTCATATAGTGTAAAGCTTGCTCCATACTCGACCTCATCTACATGTATAAGTTCCTCACCCACATAGTAGCGAACCTTATAAGTGTTGATTCTGAATGAACCTGTAATGGTTACGTCATGTGCAGGCATTGTTTCTGGTATCTCGCTCCAACCACTGAAGGTATAGCCCTCCTTCGTTGGTGCAGCCAGTGGCTCAATCGGTGCCCCGAAATCAAGGGAATCAATCTGAACAGTATCGCCATCAACAATGTAGGTCAAGGCATACTGGTTGATTCTGAATGAACCTGTAATGGTTACGTCATGTGCAGGCATTGTCTTTGGTATCTCGCTCCAACCACTGAAGGTATAGCCCTCCTTCGTTGGTGCAGCCAGTGGCTCAATCGTTGCACCGAAATCAAGGAAATCGGTTTGAACAGTATCTCCATCAACAATGTAAGTCAAAGCATACTGGTTGATTCTGAATGAACCTGTAATGGTTACGTCATGTGCAGGCATTGTTTC
>JAZLKO010000038.1:0-12056 GCA_045597685.1 Prevotella sp. | reverse complement strand
TAATAAAATAATAATTAATTGTGAATAAGTTAATAACTATTCTAAATAACTAAAACACAACTTTTTAGCATTGTTATAAATTAATAATATATAATAAAAGGTCGTTATTTTCATATATAATTATTCATAATGCTTTTTTTTCTGAAAAATTTTTGTTTATATTAACATAATTATTATAGTACTTATAAATATGTTATAAACAAGTTATTAATAATAACTGTGTATAACTCATAAATCAAAAATTTTTGAAAGATCTCCACCTTTTCTGTTTTTAGGTATTCTTACTACACCATATTTGCTTTCATATTCATTTATTAGTCTTGTAAACGCCAGATTCATCAAATCTTTTATAGGAAGTCCTTCACGGGCAGCAATTGTGCGAATTTTAGCCACTTTTTCTTCATCAGCCATTGTGCAGAATCTGATGATTTTTTCATTTAATGCTGGTCTTCCTCGTTTAGGCTCGTTTGCTTTAACTGTTTTTTCTGGCTCAATTTCTTTTATATCCTCTTTCACAGGCTCATTATTTTCTTTATTGCGAAGTGTATCTGAAAATAATTTTTCAAGCCCTTCTTCAAATTTATTAGTTGCCATAATTATTATAAATTTATTATTACATTATTATTATATTACAATATTTTATAAAATAATATTATTATGTTATAAATAATTTTATTATTTATTATTTTATTTTCGGTAATATTATTACTATATTTAATTACTTACTATACCAAATTATTAAATATCAACTTCTTGATATAATTTCATCTACTAATGACATATAATCTTTAGCACCATTACAATGTGAATTATATGTAAACAAATCAACCGACATTAAAGGTGCTTCTGCTATAGTTATATTTTCACGTATTTTAGTGTTGAATATAATATTTCCAAATTGAATTTTGAGTTGTTCTTCAAGAGCTTTATTCAATTTTCTACCGTGCCATCTTGTAAAAATAATACCTGATAAGTTAAGATTTTTATTGGCACGTCTTTTTACCATTTCAATACTTTTTATCAGAGAATTCATTCCTTTTGTAGGCAGCACCTCGGCTGACATAGGAATATATAAATCAGTTGAAGCAACGAGTGCATTAATAGTTAAAAGTCCTAATGATGGAGGACAGTCTATAATAATATAATTGTAATTATTTTTTATTTGTTCTAATTGCTCAACTAAAATATATTCTCTGTCCATACTTGACGACAATTCTATTTCTGCAGTTGCCAAGTCTAAACTTGCTGGAATAATATCTAAATTTTCTTTTACATTTATGATATTGAGTGGTTTGTCATTTACAATTGTATCATAGATGCTAATTTCAGGTTCTTCTCTCATCAGACTGCTTGTCAAATTTGCCTGAGCATCTAAATCAATTAAAAGCACTTTATAACCTCTTTTTGCAAGACCAGCACCAATACATGCTACGGTTGTGGTCTTGCCAACTCCACCTTTGTGATTCGCTATTGAAATAATTTTTGTTTGTTTCATTCTTTTATTTTTTATATGTTAATATATTAATTTTGCGCAAAAATAATATTATTTATTTAAATAAATAATTTTTATTAAAAAAAATATAATTATTTAACAATAAACCTTATTATTCAATCATAATTTACGTAATATAGTATTTATAATTCACATTTATAAATAGTTTTAATTATATGTTTTTATTATTAATTTTGTTCTGAATTATGATTTTTTGAAATATTATTTTTTTAAATAATTATGTAATATTAAAATTAATAGTTTAACAATATGTTTTTGATATTGTTTTTTAGAAATTCTTATTATTTTTAATTTATTTTAAAACGGTTAAATTGAGATAGTTTATGAAAATGGTTGTATCTTTGCAAAAAATAAAATAGATGCGGCGACTATTGACGACATTACTGAAGTATTTTATTGTAAAATGGAATAATCTAACCCATCGGGAAAGAAAAAAATATAAATGGCTGATTATTGCAGTTATATTGCTGATATTTGATGGAGTTTTATTTCTTATGCAGAAAATAAATCAAAATGAACAACCAGATGAAATTATCGAGGATTTGCCTGCTTATGAATTTAACTTTAACAGAGATTATGAATATTATCTTACTGATTTAAATGATGTTCATCTCACAGCTGCTCAAACAGGTGGTATAGAGCCACTTGAGACTCGTGAAGATACAACCCATGTAATAGGAAAAATCCTTAAAATTAGTTCGTGTGATTCATATAAAGTTTCACGATTGCATCATTCTACTCCTTATCTTATTCCGTCAGCAAAAGATTTACTCAATAAGATTGGGTTGGAATTTAGAGATTCACTTTTAGCTGGTGGATATCAGATGCATCGCATAATAGTGACATCGGTTCTTCGTACCAATGAAGATGTAAAACGCTTAATGCGTGTTAATTATAATGCTTCTTCCAATTCAGCACATCGGTATGCAACCACATTCGATATTAGTTACAACAGGTTTGATACGACTGACTCTTTTGGAAAATTTATCCATGATTGGCAGATGGAGAATTTATTGGGTAAAATACTGGCGCGTTTGCGTTTTGAAGGTTTTTGCTACGTGAAATTGGAAAAGAAACAACGATGTTTTCATGTAACTTGCAGACACTATGATTCTTTGCAGCAGTTTGTTCCACAGTCAACTTACTTTAACGATAATATAAACGATTATGGCACAATATTGGACGAAGAAACAAGATAAAAAAGACGATCAGGAATCTGTAGTGGCAAACTTTAGTGATTTTTTTGCCGATAATGTAATAAAAAACAGTAAGGAATCTGCTCCTCAGCAATTCATTATCGAAAGCAAGTAATATATCTTCTAAAGCAGAAACCTGTCCCCATGATTTCACCTCTTGTTCTCCTCCTTAAGTCCTCCTTAAGGTTTTTTCGACAGGCTCCCCTTCGAAAACCTTGTTGTCAGCCTTAAAGCAGCCTTAAAGCAGCCTTAACAAAGGATAAAAGGTATAGTTAAGCCTTCGTCATCCCTGATGTAAGGTTTAGATAAGGTAGTGATAAGGCAGCGAACAAGGAGTTGTTTAGAATGAATTTTTCATCGATAATAGTCGAGACACAGACACAATGCTCCGATTATTCTTGATAGAGTTATATAATTGGCTATTGGCAACTTCATGCTTGAAATCTCTTTACGTTTGCAAGAATCAACCCTATCACTAAGGCGAAGATTATCCATGCAAACGGATTGAGGGGCATATAGTAGGCAGCAAGCATCCCATCAATGAGTAAAATAGCAAGAGTGAGCTTGTATGGCACACGGACGAAGGCATATTCAGTCACCCTTCCCGACAGCGTGAATGTTACGACTCCACCCAATACAAGCAATGCACCGCACATAAGACTAAAGTAAGTGAACGCTCCTTGCGCACTATCTGGTAGCATAGCGAGTTTGCTTGCTATTAGTGGGGTGAATGTTGCTACTATGTGAACCAGCCCCATAAGCATTATACCTATGGAAAGCACTCTAATTATACGCACCTTCATTGTTCATTCGGATTTATTGTACAATCATCTACCAATTGTCCCTCGCACTGTTTCTTTTCCTTCTTAGGAAAGGTTGCTTCGTATGCCTCAAAAGCTTCTCTGTTCTCAAAAGCAACGTAGTAGCCCTTTGGCGTATGATAGGTACCTTCTATTCCATTAAGGTAGTTAGGAATGAGTTCTTGTGCAAGGAAGTATGGCACTTCGGCATCTTTCGGTTCGGCATGGTAGTGTATATTCAACGAACTTGCGAAGACGAAGCCAGCATGTTTGTAGAAGTCGATATTTCCTTCCATGCATATTACGCCAATGCCCATAGCTCTGGCTTTTTCAAGAGAGAATTGCAGTAGTTTCAGTCCGTAGCCTTTTCGTTTATAGTCTGGGTGAATGCTGATAGGGCCGAATGTAGCCCCCTCTACCTCCCCCGAAAGGGGAGAATCTAAAATGATTTTTGCACGTGAAAACATCACATGACCTATGATTTGCTTTCCGGTTGGTGAGCTTGTCGAATCCACCTCCATTACAAAGTCGAGTTCAGGGATGAAGTCGGGATTGTTGCGGTACTGGTTGAGTACATAATGCTCTACGCACCCTGGTGCATACACATTCCAGAATGCTTCACGTGTGAGATTCTCCACCTCACGATAGTCTTCGGGTTGTTCTAATCGTATGTTCATTGTAACTTTATGCTTTTATTAGTTCATGGATTTGTGCAATATGAAGATTTAGATGTGCAAGATACCCATGGATCATTGCATCAAGCGATACTTTATTGCCTTCATAATCAATCCAATAGTTATTAATTTTAGTTTGATTTACAGAACGAATTATATGGCAAATATGTAAGTTCGTGTATTTAAAAAGCTGAATGAGGACATTCCAGTCTTCATGCTGATAATCCTGCAGATAGAGCCATAGGTCATTATGCTGCGTGTAATCGGGAAAGACGAGCACGCCTTCATTGTGCTGGGTTGCGGCAATAGAAGACGAAGGCAAGGAAGAAGTCTGATAGGTAACGGGGGCATATTGAAGTCGAACCATGCGCTGATGGTTGTTGCTTGCAGAATCAATCAGATGGCCGATTAGCATCTTGATGCTTCGGTTCTGTTGATTGAATCGAGAGGTAATGACATCATTTGCGAGAGAGCTCAGGATGGGTTCTTCACGAAGTATGATATTTTGTATTTCTTTAATAATGTTGTTATATGTTTCCATGCTTTTTATTTTAGAGTTAATTCCATTTCATATCCTTTCCACTCTTCGCCGTCAATTATATACGAATCATTACTTGCAATATCAAAGCCAACAGATGTATAACATTTGATAGCAGAATGATTGTCACAAAACACACCAAGGGTTATCTTTTTCACTCCAAACTTGTTTCGAGCATAGTCAATAGCAAGTTGCATCATCTGTTTTCCGTAGCCTTTTCCTCGCATGGTATCATCAACAATAGCAAAACCAAAACGAATAATCTCTTTGTTCTTTGAAGAGTATCGTAACAGAATATGACCAGCTATTGAACCATTTACTTCCATAGTCATGGGGAATAGATTGTCAATATTATATAGAGACATCATATCATCTGGTATAGCTGGGAAAGTCCTATAGTGATCTGCACTCCATAATCGAAAATCATGTTTATTTTTGCACCAACTCAGGATTATAGAGGCATCTTCGTAAGTGAAAGGACGAAGTAGGATGTTATCTGTTGACATTTTATCGTATCTCTAATCTCAATATTTTCATCAGATGTTTCTTGCCATTAAAAAGAGTTTCGTCAATGACGGTTTCGCCAGTCGGCACAAAGCCACATTTTTCCATCACCCTGCCAGAAGCTGGGTTATCACCATAATGGCTGCTAATAAGTGAGGCGTAGTTGGTTTTCTTGCGGACATGTTCTATCATCAATTGCAGGGCTTCTGTGCAGATGCCTTTGTTCCAATAAGGCTTGCCTATCCAATAGCCAACAAGTGGCTCGTTTGGACGTGCAGGGAGATTCAACGGGCAGTCGGGCATATATCCCATCGCACCTATAGCCTCATTCGTTTCTTTGAGAACGATAGCCCACATGGTATCATTGTGGAAAACTGTTCGGATAATATCTAAACTTTCTTCTACCGACTGATGAGGCTGCCAACCAGCACGTTCTCCTATGATAGGTTCGCTGGCATATTTGTATAAAGCCTCGGCATCAGAATCTTGCCAAGGGCGAAGAAAAATTCTATTATTTTCCATTTTGTTTTGCGGTTTTCGTTATCGTTATCGTTTTCGTTGAATCCTACATTCTTTCTTTGGCTGCCTGACCTGCTCCTGTACCTTTGTACTTGCTCTTGGCACTATTGAATCGATAAGCCACGCGCAGCACGACTCCAGGATTTCGGCTGTCGTTGCTTTGGTTAATAAAATAGCTTCCAAAATCACTTTCTGCATACCAAATACGCTTGTTAAGAATGTCGTTCCAGGAGAGTGTGAATGTTAGCGCGTTATCTTTCAGGAATGATTTCTGTGCAGACACGCTAAGTTCATGCATTGGCTTGGTAATATTGACGGTAACATGGCTCATTGTGCTTATAAAACTATAGTTGCATTCTAATTGCCAATTGTTTTTGAAACGGAAGGCATTATTGGTTTGCACATAGTACATTGGCTTGTTGTGTTTCACAACACGTGTGCCTGTAGGCTCCAGCTGGTCTATGACATCCAATTTCAGATATGGTTTTTCAATGCCCACCGTATAGTATGGATTCCATACTCCGATTTTTGGAGAAGCATTGAGAGATGCGCTCAGTTTGCGATAAGGATTATCAAGGTTGATGTATTTAATCAGCACAGTTCCATTATCATCGAAAGGTGTAGCCCATTGTGTGATGTGGTTGTCCTCTGTTTCATAGTTTGCGCTGAAATTGAGCCATTTCCAGTTTGCCTGTAATGAAATGGTGTGTTGCTTCTCGCTAAGGAGTTTTGGGTCGCCACTCTGGTAGGTGTAGCGATTGTCGTACTGTATTTCGTTTGAGAGATAATGTAATGAAGGGCGGCGTGTTTTGCCTGTGTAGCTTAACAAAAGTCCTACACCACAGAACTTAGTGGAGAAGTGTACGGATGGAAACCAATCGTCAAGATGGCGCGTAAGGTCGTTGGATGGCTTTTTGTAGTCATAATAGTTGAAATCCACATGCTCATAGCGCAATCCTGCGGTCAGCTGACCGAAAGGCAACGTGAAACCATATTGCAGAAAGCCAGCAATGGTGTTTTCCTTGTTTTCACCATCGGCAGCAGGTATTTCTGCTTTGTTGATGGAATATTGCTGGTCACCCCAAAGATAAGTTTCTTCCACTCCACCTTGCAGCGAGCCTTTCCATACAGGGTGAGTCAACACTAATTTGGCAGCATACATGCTCGCTTTTGCTTTTGCTTCGGAATTATATGCAACTGGAGTCAACCAACTCGTTTCGTTGATGCTTGTTTTGCCAATATTTTTGGCTGTCATAAAATCGGTATTGAAATTGATGTTCAATTTGTTGATAGTGCCGTCATAGTACAGGTTGCCTGTGAACTGATAGCTTTCAGGGGTTTTTGTCTTGTTGACAGAGTTCACATGGTCGTCTATATTACCGTTGACAACGAAATCATTATCCATGATTATTTCCTGATCTCTAAATCCCTGATTGCTAAAATCGAGTTTTACGCCTAAAGAATGATTATTGTCAATTTGCCAGTTTGTACCGACAATTTGTTGGAAGCCACCCTGATGCACCTTTGCGGTCAGCGTTCCATCTTGTATTTGTGTCAATGGCTGACCATCTTTAAGCATTCTTGTACCACCATAGACATCACTATTCTGGTAGCCATGGTTCATCCAATAGACTGTTTTTCCGAAGAAGTCCCAGCCACCAACGCGATAGTTAATGTCGAGAACAGACCATGACGGGTCGAAATCCTTGCATGTGGTGTATTTCTTTGCCTGACTTGTCAGGGCAAAACTTAAGCCTTGTCCCTGCCGCTTTATAGTCTTTATGCGTACAACACAACGCACACTACCGCTATATGCAGCACCAGGATTGCTGACAACGTCAATTGATTGAATGTCTTCCGACATAAGGTTGCGCAGTTCGTCATCATTGGTCACCTTGTGACCATTTATATAATATTCTGGTGTTCCTCTGCCCAGAACCTCAAGACTACCGTTTTTCACAATCATTCCAGGAACTTTGCTGAGCACATCATTGGCATTGCCCGAATGTTCCAACACCGACCCTGTTATTGTAGTAACCACAGCATCGCCTTTGAGTGTTGTCTTAGGAAGCTGGGATTTCACCAATACCTCTTGAAGTACACGCGAATCTTCCTCCATTGTCAATATTCCTGCATCCGTTTCACTATCGACAAGATGCAATGGCAACAAAACATCTTTATACCCAATAAACGAAGCCTTCAGCGTATAGACACCTGGCGAAGCTGTGATTACAAACAATCCTTCAGCATCAGCCATGGCGCTGGATACAATCACGCTATCGGATTGGAGAAGCACTATAGAAGCAAATCCCAAAGGGGTGTTTTCCTTTTTGTCAATTGTTTTTCCTTTAACAATAATCTGTGCCGAGCACGTAACAATTCCTGAAACTATCAGCAAAACTGCTAAAAATACCTTTTTTTTCATCAAATCTGCAATTAAAATTTATAAATTTGCTGCACATTAGACGCAGCGTGAAAGTTTTAACTACAAATTTGACGTGTAAAAAAGCAAATTAGTTGCAACAAAGTGTGGAGTTAAGGAGTTAAAGGAGTTAAGGAGTTAAGACATGAGCCTTGCGTCAGTAGTCAGAGTCATCGTCAGTAGTCAGAGTTTCTTCAAATATCCATGTTTGAGCATGTATTCGGCATTACGTTTTCGGATGGTTTTAGCTTTTTCGGCTTTCTGCTTGGTGATTTCTGCTGGTTTCTGCTGACTGGCTGGCAAAGCGTTCAAGTTCCATGTTATTGACGCATCCCACTTTTCTTTGCATTCAACGGGTTTGTTATAGTAGTAAATCCTTTCTGCCTGCCGATTTTCAGAATACAAGCCAGTATCCCATATTCCATTGTGATTGTCATCTTCAAATGCTCTTAAATAATATTCTCCAGGTTTCAGGTAATAAAACTCTGCCAGTCCGTCTTCAACCTTGGCTTTTCTCAGAGGCTTGTCGGACTTATCTAAGAGTTCGACATAGATGCTGTCGGCTTTGGCTCCATTTACAGTAATGATGAGTGACGAATATTCGTCAGGATGGCCTATTTTTATACCTATTTTTTGCGGATGCGTTACACTCCCATAGATGTCAGAGAATGCTAATGTGTCAAATTCAAGTGAGTAAGTGGCACCATCACGCCATTCGGCAATTATTTCGTATTCCATAAGTTTGTTGGCTTTTCTGCGCATTTCAAAAGGTGCCCTGTACCATAGGGTATCCACCTCGACATATAAATGTACAGAATCGCGGTTGAATGTTTGCAATGGTGTGGAAAAGAAGATTTCAAAAATTCCGTCGGGTGCCAGTTTATTATTGCCAATTCTCATGGATAGTGGCTTTGGTGGCATTATGGAATCGTATGGCAATCCTTTTTTCTTAAGTTTGTTTTGTTCTTTCTCCCATTTTTCAAATTCCTGTTGCGCCAATTTCTTCCGTCTCTCATACGAGAGTTTTGGATGTAGTTCCAATGTGTCGATCTGATTGACAAGCTGATGTAGGGTGTCGGTCATAAGATATTGCAACTCAATAGTTAAAGTGTCTCTATTAATGAGTGCCGTATCTGTGAGCCAATAGGTCATCGTGTCTTTTTTCACACTCGACTCAATTACAAACTTATCTTTCTCATCGAAATTCAATCCTCTTATTGTGGGTTCTGTTCCATCAGCATACGAAAAATATAAAGAGAATTTTTCTGGATCTGGTCGCTCAGCCTTAATCAGATGCCTGTCAGTTTGCTCTTCTGTAAATGATAGCAGCACAACATCATCAGGTGTGAATTTCTGATAGCGTACTTGCTTTATGGAATCAATATGCAAAGAGTCGTGCCATAATGTATCTTGTCGTGTAGCCATTGCCGTGCCTGGAGTGAATTTTTCATGAGTAAATGCTATGGCCTCGCCTTTCTGTGAGAACTTAAAATCCTGGTCCATATCCTGCAAGGCATATACGCGATGTGGCTTTTGTGGCACACCTTTGATTATAAACCTGCCCCTGCTGTCGGTACGGGAAACACGTTGTAGTGGCAGGGTTGTAAATGCACTGTCGGCAAGGTCGTCATATAATCCCACAAGAATACCTTTTACTGGCTCGAAATTACTTGCATCAAACACGTTGCCAGCTATTTCAAATGTATCAATTTTTTCACCAGTTGAAAAACTGTAAGTATAATTTCCGAGAGGGTTCCCTTCACGAAAATCCACGATTGCATCGGAAAAATCTATCGTATATGTAGTATTCGGTTTGAGGCTGTCTTTTAGTTCAACAATAATCTTTTTACCAGAACTTTTTATTTCAGGAGCTTCCAATTGAGGCGGTGATACTACGACTTTTTCGGAAGCATTCTCTATGCTTACATATTCATCGAAAAGAATGGTGAATTTTTTTGTATCAATATTTGTGCTTTTATCCGTTGGATAGGTAGCAACGATTTTTGGCGGCTCCTCATCGTATAAACCACCTTCTGGATTACCCATATTGGCACAAGAAATAAATATTGCCAACAATATGATTGACAATTGGCAATTGGCAATCAGCAATATAATGTTGTGAATTTTATTTCTTTTCATATTTTATCGGTTGTGGGTTAAAATGCCAAGGCATTAATTGATAATTGATAATTGATAATGGCTCAGAGTCAGTAGTCAGAGTCAGTAGTCAGAGTTAGAATTTCTTCGATATAATTACGGCTATTGCTCAATCGAGGTATCTTATGCTGTCCTCCGAGTTTGCCTTTGCTCTTAAGCCAGTCGTTGAAGAGTCCGCTATGTGCCTTTATGATTTCCAATGGCTGTAGGGTAATATCTTTATATCGCTTTGCTTCGTAATCAGAGTTTATCTCTTGCAATTTATTGTCCAATAGCGATGCAAATTGTTGCATATCCTCAGGTTCACGGGCAAATTCTATTAGCCATTGATGACGGCATTTGGCATTTCCATCCATAAAAACAGGTGCTGCTGTATATTCCATAATTTCCGCACCAGTCTGTTGGCAAGCATAATCAAGACCTTTTTCCGCATTGTCCTGTATAAGTTCCTCGCCAAACGCATTGATGAAATATTTTGTTCTACCAGAAATAAAGAATTTATATGGTTTCACCGATGTAAAAGTCACCGTATCACCTATAAGATAACGCCACAATCCACAACTTGTAGAAATGACCATGGCATAGTTGACACCAGTCTTTACACCCCATATAGGAACGATGGTTGGGTCTGCCTTGCCAAATTCATCCATCGGTATGAATTCATAAAAACAGTCATAGTCGAGCATCAGCAACATGGATGAATCATTTGGGTCGTTTTGCAAACCGAAAAATCCTTCGCTGGCATTATATGTTTCCATATAGTGCATATTTGGAGAAGTAATCAGCTGCTTATACTGTTCTCTATAAGGAGTGAATGCCACTCCGCCATGGAAGAAACATTCAATATTTGGCCACACTTCTTCAAGATGAGTTTTTCCTGTGAGTTCCATCACACGTGCAAGCACACTGAGCATCCATGATGGTACACCACTAATATTTGTGATATTCTCTCCAATTGTCTCACGTGCTATTCTGTCGCGCTTGATTTCAAAGTCTGATAGTAATGCAGTGCTTTTCTTTGGCACACGGACAAGATTCACCAAAGGATTGATGTTCTCAATGAGAATGGAACTTAAATCCCCTACAAGACTATCCTTTAAATTATAATTAGGTGAATGGCTTCCGCCAAGTATAAGACTTTTGCCATCAAACAGGCGACTGTTAGGATTGTTCTTTAGATACATCACGACCGCATCCGTGCCACCAGAATAATGCAGATGCTGCAAACCACGGCTGCTGACAGGAATAAACTTGCTCTTGTCGTTGGTAGTGCCCGAAGACTTAGCATACCATTTCACTTTCCCTGGCCAAAGAATATCGCTTTCACCATGACGCATACGGTCAATGTCGGCTTTGACATCCTCATACGAATTAATAGGAACATTCTTTACAAAATCATCGTATGAGTGAATATCGGAAAATTTGTGGTTCCGTCCGTATTCCGTATTTCGGGCAGTTGATACAAGATATTGCAAAACTTTGCGCTGAAGTTCATCGCCTTCTGCATCATGCTTGTCGAGTGCTTTCATCCTTGAAGCAAACACAAGTCGCGCTATGTTTGTTAATGTAGGAAACACAATTTACAATTGAATTAATAATTAGGGTTTACTGAAAAAGTCCAATACTCTCGACTATACCGCAGCTTGTGCATGGTTTCCCCCGGCAACCTGCAAGTTTGATGACCTTGACGTATGCATCATAACTAACCTTGGGTGTATAAATTGTCCGCAAAA
>JAZLKO010000037.1:0-9833 GCA_045597685.1 Prevotella sp. | reverse complement strand
TGTTTTTGGTTGTTATATCGTATCATACTGCAAGTATTTTCTGTGCAAAGATACTAAAAATCTTGCATATAAGCAAATAAATAAACAATGATCTTCTTGATAATTAGTTAATTAACGTTAATTCAGTGAACCCTAATTATTGATTTCAAGTTTTGCAATTTACTCAGTCTTATCTACTGGTAGTGTGATGATAAATTCTGTGCCTTTGCCTATTTCACTCTCTGCATGAATGGTGCCTCCATGCTCGGTGACTATTTTCTTCACGTAAGCAAGTCCGAGTCCAAATCCTTTGACATTGTGAACATTGCCTGTGTGGACACGATAGAACTTTTCAAATATCTTTTTCAGATTGTCTTTCTTGATACCCATGCCATTGTCTTTGATGGAAATATAGAGCGACTTGTCGTCGTTCCATGTGCGGATGAGCAGTTCGAGATTTCTATCGTTATTCTTGTATTTCACTGCATTGTCGAGAAGGTTGAATATCACATTAGTGAAATGCATTTCGTCGGCATAGATACGCGGATACTTGGCCACGAGGTTGGTGTGGATTTCACCACCAGCATAGTCAACCTTGAGATTGAATGTTTCCGCTACACCCTGTATGAGTTCGTTGACATCCAATTCTTTCTTCTTCAAGACTGATTTCGCTTTTTCAAACATGGACATTTGCAGAACCTTGTCAACAAGCATACGCAAACGTTTGCTTTCATCAGAAATTACCTTGCTTATGTGGGTCATAACAGCCTCGTTTTTCGACACGTCTTTGTCGGTAAGCATCTGCGCTGCCAATGATATGCTGCTGATAGGTGTTTTCAGTTCATGTGTCATATTGTTGATAAAATCATTGCGCATCTCACTTACCCGTTTTTGACGGAAAATAACCATAATTGTAAAAATGAATGTCACGAGCATGACAAGAGTGAAAACAACAGACGGAATAAGGAAACGGATGCTGCTGAACAGGTATTTATTCAAGTTCGGAAAATGAACTTTTATGATGCCCATCTTTGATTGTAGGTCGTTGCGGAATAGTTCCTGTACGAAGACCTCGTCGGAACCTTCTTCTTCAAAGTCGGGGCAGCGGTAGATTTCTCTGCCATCGGCGGTATTGACAACGAAATGGTATGGAATCTTTATACCATTGTTGGACAATTCCACCTTGATGTCATGATCGAGCAATTTCACATTAAGACGTTCTTTCAGAGGTTTGTTGCTTGCGGTGTAGAGTACGCTGTAAATAACTTCATCAAGCAAGGCTTTTTCATAAATATAACGCTTGCGTATAATCTCCTGCATGGACTTGTTTTTGCCTTTGCGATAGGAGTTGTTGCTTGCTATGCGCAAACCATTTGTATTTGTGTTGGAACCGATGGTTTTTAATGAGAAGGAAGAGTAATCTGTTTCGTGGCCTTCATGAATAGAAAATGTACGCGCATGAGGAGCTGTATTGTTAGTATCAGGCAATGCAGGTTGCTTGACAACAGAAATGCCTTTTGTGCGCTTAACATCGGCTTCAAGAAAATTCATGGTCTCGTTCAGTTCTTGATTACGAGATGCTTGATATAATGCACGATAAACGGATTCGTCGAATTGCTCCCTTTTCATTTTCACCATGGAATCAAAGTATTCCAATTGGATGAAAAGCAATGCGAGAAACGTAAATGCCATTACGCCACCGATTGTCCATATAATTGATTTTTTCATAAATTCAATTTTTATGGTGCAAAATTATTTAATCACCGTAAAAATGTGAAAGAATTTCGTAAAAAAAATATGAAATTAAATAAAATTAACTATATTGAATAGTTTTGATTCAAAATAATTAACTATTCCTCTCTTTTAATCTTTAAAAATCCCAATCTATGATGTATGCCTTTATGATTGAGAGTATAGACTTGATATAATCCGTCTTTCAATGAATAAATCTGTCCAGCATAAGGGGCGTTTTCATCCCAATACATGGTGGTGACTATTTTTCCTACCATATCTTTTATCAGCAACTGGTCGGCATCAATACACTTGCCCTTAGCGGGCTGTTTCATAATTTTACCATCGTTGCTAAACATTTGCAGATTAGAAGCCGACAAAGGCTTGGTTTTAGCGACAATAGGCTTGCTCTCGTTACCATAGCGGTCAACTGCGGTTACTACATAATAACGTTCCTGATTATCGCTCCGCGGACAATTTATTGATGTTTCCTGCAAACGTGTGGCAATGAGATTCTCTGCTTTGCCAATATCTACAGGAGATGTGGAACTGCAATAGACATTATACAATAAATAAGGTGAATCATTATTGTTGACTGCCCCACTCCATGAAACATTGTCCATGTTCGAAGTACTTGTAATATTGATTGTTGAAGGACTTTCAGGGGGGGGCTTGTGCATCCATTTCATTGCAGGGATAAGCGACGGATATTGGTCGATAAGGTTTTTTGTCTTCTTATAGATGCCCTTTACGTCATCGGTGAAGAATTTACTACGGAAATAAGCATGACCAAGTCCAAGTTGGCGAAGAACGTGCATTTCCCTCGTGATGATATCCACTTGCCAGTTTTTTTCTTTTGGACTCATGAAATAGATACCTAAACCAGGCGCAATTATCTTATCGCAACTGTTTTCCTTCCAGTCGGCTGCAAAAGGATAGAACTGATTGCCCTGAAAATACATCATTGGGAATAGTGCATCCATCAGTCCTGATTTCAGCCACCCCTGTGCATCCTGTGCTACTGCATTATAGGCATTCCAACCTATGCTGCTGGCACGAGGCAAATCCTTGAATTTGCCAATAGGGGAACAACTGAGCATCACCCATGGTTTATGGGATTTGACCGCATTACTAATCCGCTCTACAATACGGGAAATGTTGGTACGTTTGAAGTCGATTGAACCTGGAAGGCGGCCTTCTTCTGGATAGCGAATGTAGTCGAGGTGAATGCCATCTACATCATAGTTTTGTGTAATTTCCTCGCAGATGCTTGCTATGTAATCCGCAGTACCTTCCTTTTCAGGACGCATAAAGCCATGATCCTTGATTCTAACATACAATTCGGGATGCACTCGCTTCATGTGCCTGACACCTTCAAGATTGTTTTTGCCGATAGGAATGCAAACCACCCATGCATGAAGCTGCATACCACGCTTATGACATTCAGTAATAGCAAATTCCAACGGGTCATAACCAGGAGACACACCTGGCTTTCCGCTCATACAACCATCCCACGGTTCGATTTCAGAAGAATAGATTACAGTCCCTCGTACCCGGGTCTGAAGAAACACCATATTTATATTGGCTGCCTTGAGCTTGTCGAGTATGCTACAAAGTTCTGCTTTTTGTCGTTCTATCGAAGAAGGAGTTCGTGCATAATTATGAGGCCAGTCCAATCCACCTATTGTCGTAATCCACATGGCGCGGACTTCATATTTCGGAATTCTTTCGGTGAAATCAAATGGAGATACTTCCGTAGAAGCGTAACAAAAGAAAAAATGTAGTAGACAAACAAAGGATGCTATTATGTATTTAGTTTTCGTTATCATTGGTTGGTGAGTCGAGTCCATCCTGGGGTTCTCGAAGGGAATCATCGTATTCTCTAAAAAAATGTTTGCAAAGATAAGAAAAAGGGTTAGGGGTTGGAGGTTAGAGGTTAGAGGTTTAAGAGTTTTTACGTTAAAAAAACATAATAATTAATCATTATCTCTTTAATATCAATTAAAAAACAAGTTTTTTTGTACCTTTGCGTGATGTTAAAATCGAGTTGCAATGATTACGTTTTGCATAAGTTTTTTATTGCTGATATTGGGATACGTCCTGTATGGAAGATTAGTCAACAGAATCTTCGGTCCGAATCCAAATTTCCAGACTCCTGCATTTACGCACAATGATGGTGTAGATTATCTGCCACTGGCGACTTGGAAGGTTTTTTTGATTCAATTCTTGAACATTGCTGGCACAGGGCCTATATTCGGAGCCATTCTTGGAATCATGTTTGGTCCAGCGGCTTTTATCTGGATTGTCATTGGGTGTATATTTATTGGAGCGGTACACGATTATATGACAGGAATGATTTCACTTCGTCAAGGCGGCATAAGTATTCCTGAAATCGTTGGCGACAACCTTGGCAGCACAATACGCATTGTGATGAGAGTCTTGTCGCTGGTTCTGCTGATTCTTGTCGGAGCAGTTTTTGCACGCACTCCAGCCAACCTCATAGCCGTGCTTACTCCAACGAGTGGCTTTTGGGGAAATTCTTTGTTTTGGCTGATTATCATCATCATCTATTACATCTTGGCCACATTGTTGCCAATTGATAAGATAATCGGGAAAATCTATCCAGTCTTTGGTGCAGCCTTGCTGATTATGGCATTTGGTGTCACATTCGGATTGTTCATGCAGCCTGGAAGTATCCCTGAGATTACAGAAGCATTCACCAACCACTACCCTATTGAGAATGTCCCATTGTTTCCATGTATCTGTGTTACTATTGCTTGTGGTGCTGTCAGCGGATTTCATGCAACGCAGAGTCCATTGATGGCTCGCTGCATCAAAAATGAAAAACATGGTCGCTTGGTCTTTTATGGAGCAATGATAACCGAAGGACTGGTGGCACTTATATGGGCTGCTGGTGCAATAAAGTTTGCCGACTCATTAGGAACTGGTGGCGACACTCCTTATGAAAAATTACTTAGTCTGATGACAGAAAATGGTGCTCATTCTGCCGACCCTGCATTATTAGTGAATGCCGTTTGCAATTCCTGGCTTGGTACTGCTGGTGCGATATTGGCTGTTCTGGGTGTTGTGGCAGCACCGATTACAAGTGGTGATACCGCATTTCGTAGCGCACGCCTGATAGCATCCGACTTTTTGCATGTGAAACAAAACAAGATAGCAAAACGACTGATGATTGCACTGCCTTTATTTGCTATTGCAATTTCACTGTTTTTCATAGACTTCCAGGTCTTATGGAGATACTTTGCATGGTCGAACCAGACTTTGGCATGCATCATGCTGTGGACATTCACGGTGTGGTTAGTAAAATCGCATAAGATGTACCAAATAACAATCATCCCTGCCTTGCTGATGACCTTTGTATGTGTATCGTATTTCTGCGTTGCTCAGGAAGGTCTTAATCTTGAAGAGAAAACAGGCTCTGAATCGGCATCCTACTTAGTTGCTGGTATCGTGACCGTAATACTCCTTTTACGGTTCCATAATTGGTTCCACAGATACAAGCGCAATGAATATATGAAGAAAAACAAATAAAAACAAAATATTTTTTAAATTATGAAAAGAACTTTATTTATCTTGGTGGTTTTAACGTTTTCCACATGTGCTTTTGCTCAATTTGAAAAAGGCACAAAATACGTTGGTGTGAATTTCTCAGGTCTTGGTGCTTCATACAATGGTTCAGAAAAGTTCCGTATCGGAGTTGGAGCACAGGGTGGATATTTCTTTATGGATGCCTTGGCAGCCGTTGCAACCATAAATTGGGATAGGAATGTTGATGGTGCTCCTGCTTATTTCTCAATGGGAGCTGAAGGACGCTATTATATTCGCCAGAATGGAATATTCTTGGGTGCAGGCTTTAAATATAAGCATTGCGGTGAAGACTATAACGATTTCATGCCAAATGTAGAAGTTGGCTATGCCTTTTACATTAACCACTATGTAACAATTGAACCCGCAATCTACTACGAACAAAGTCTGAAGAACCATTCCGACTATTCAAAGATAGGACTCCGCATTACAGCAGGTCTCTATTTCTGATAATTAAGAAAATGCACACAATAGAAGAGCTTAACGAAGCACTTATTGATCTCAGTTTTGCTGAGGACATAGGCGATGGTGACCACACCACGCTTTGCTGTATTCCCGAAGAGGCTGAAGGTAAAAGCCGTCTTATCATCAAAGAGGATGGTGTTTTGGCTGGAGTCAGAATTGCAAAAATGGTTTTTGAGCATTTTGATCCTGAACTCAAAATGCAAATCTTCATCAACGATGGAACACGTGTAAAGAAAGGCGATGTTGCGTTTGAAGTTTCAGGCAAAGTGCGCAGTCTGCTGCAGACAGAGCGACTCATGCTTAACATCATGCAGAGAATGAGTGGCATTGCCACGATGACAACCAAATACATGGATGTGCTGAAAGGAACAAACACCTATGTGCTTGATACCCGAAAGACTACCCCTGGAATGCGTATGCTCGAAAAAGAGGCTGTCAAGATTGGTGGAGGCATGAACCACAGAATAGGTCTGTTCGACATGATACTGCTGAAAGACAATCATGTGGATTTTGCTGGCGGTATTGTTCAGGCTATCGGCCGCTGCCATGAATATCTGAAAAAGAACGGACTTGTTCTCAAAATCGAAATTGAAGTTCGCAATTTTGATGAACTGCAGCAAGTTCTCGACCATGGCGGAATTGACAGAATCATGCTCGACAACTTCTCTGTTGATGACACAAGGAAAGCCGTTGAAATGATCAATCACCAGTACGAAACAGAATCTTCGGGCGGGATTACCATCAACACTATTCGTGACTATGCCGAATGCGGTGTGGATTTCGTCAGTGTCGGTGCACTGACACACTCCGTAAAAGGATTAGACATGTCGTTCAAAGCATGCTGACAATTTACAATATACTATTTAATACGCAAGGCTCATGTCTTAACTCCTTAACTCCTTAACTCCTGAGTTTAAACCGAACAACCGAACTACTATTTAATATTATTTATGGACTTATTATTAGGATATGATGTAGGCACATCATCTGTAAAAGCTTCATTGGTTGATGCAAAGACAGGTGATATTGTTGCTACAACTTTTTACCCAGAGCAGGAAGCTCCTATCATAGCAAAACAAATAGGCTGGGCAGAACAAGAGCCTGAAATGTGGTGGGAAAACCTCAAGAAAGCAACTCAGAAACTATTATCTGTCAGCCCTCAACTCTCAGTTCTCAACTCTGTCAAAGCAATAGGTCTGAGCTATCAGATGCATGGCTTGGTTTGTATTGATAAAGACGGGAATCCACTCCGACCAAGTATTATCTGGTGTGATGGTCGTGCAGTACCTTATGGTAACGATGCTTTTGATGGCATCGGACACGTGCAATGCCTTTCTCACCTTCTCAATTCTCCAGGAAACTTTACGGCAGCTAAATTAGCTTGGGTAAAGGATAATGAACCTGAATTATTTGAGAAAATCTACAAGATAATGCTTCCTGGCGATTATATCGCAATGAAACTAAGCGGCGGGAATATCAATACAACAATTTCTGGCTTGTCAGAAGGCATGTTCTGGGATTTTCAGGAGAAGAAAATCAGCGATGATGTGATGAATTTCTATGGATTTAGCAAGGACATCATCCCTGACATCGTTCCTACATTTGCTGTTCAGTCAATAGTATGCAAGGAAGTGGCTGCCGAACTTGGAATACCAGTAGGCACACCTATTGCCTACCGTGGTGGCGACCAGCCAAACAATGCTCTGTCGCTCAACGTCATGAATCCTGGTGAAATAGCTGCAACAGCAGGAACGTCAGGAGTTGTGTATGGAGTGCTTGGAGATGTCAACTACGACCATCTTTCACGCGTGAACACATTTGCCCATGTCAACTATGGCGAACAGACTCGTCTTGGTGTGTTGCTTTGCATCAATGGCACAGGCATCCTGAACGCATGGATGAAACGTAATGTTGCTCCAGAAGGCGTTTCATATTCCGAAATGAACATGATGGCAGACAATGTACCTATCGGTGCCGATGGATTGTCTATCATACCATTCGGAAATGGTGCAGAGCGTATTCTTCAAAACAAGAATGTGGGATGCAGTATTCATGGTCTTAATTTCAACGTCCACAACAAGGCTCATCTCCTGCGTGCTGCTCAGGAAGGCATAGTCTTCTCGTTTAAGCAGGGCATAGACATCATGAAGGAAATGGGCATGAACATGACCAATATTCATGCGGCACATGCAAATATGTTCCTTAATCCTGTATTCTGCAAAACACTTGCAAGCGTAACAGGCGCAACAATCGACCTGTATGAAACCGACGGTGCTGTGGGTGCTGCCAAAGGTGCAGGCATCGGTGCTGGTATTTATGCCGATAGCAACGAGGCTTTTGCAACTCTGAAACACATAAATACCATAGAACCAGATTCAGAAACACAACCATACATGGATGCTTATAATCTTTGGCTGACAAGGCTAAATAGTTTACTATAAACCATATAACAAAAGTATTATTAATTTAAAAACTAATTTATTATGACAAAAGAGTATTTTCCAAATGTAGCGAAAATCAAGTTTGAAGGCAAGGAATCTAAGAATCCTATGGCTTTCCATTATTATGATGCTGAAAAAGTTGTCATGGGCAAGAAAATGAAGGATTGGCTTCGTTTTGCAATGGCATGGTGGCACACACTTTGTGCAGAAGGTGCAGACCAGTTTGGTCCTGGCACAAAGAAGTTCCCTTGGAACACTGGTGCTGACGCTCTTGAAGTTGCAAAGAACAAGGCTGATGCAGGTTTCGAAATCATGGACAAACTCGGAATCGACTATTTCTGCTTCCATGATGTTGACCTTATCGACGAAGGCGCAACTATTGAAGAGTATGAGGCTAACATGAAGGCTATCGTTGCCTATCTCAAAGAAAAGATGGATGCAACTGGCAAGAAGCTTCTCTGGTCAACTGCTAATGTATTCGGCAACAAGCGCTACATGAACGGCGCAAGCACAAATCCTGATTTTGACGTTGTGGCTCGTGCTATCGTACAGATTAAGAATGCTATTGACGCAGGTATCGCTCTCGGAGCTGAAAACTATGTATTCTGGGGTGGTCGTGAAGGCTACATGAGCATTCTCAACACAGACCAGAAGCGTGAAAAAGAACACATGGCAACCATGCTGACAATGGCTCGCGACTATGCTCGCAGCAAAGGTTTCAAGGGTAATTTCCTTATCGAACCTAAGCCAATGGAACCAACCAAGCACCAGTACGATGTTGACACAGAGACTGTAATCGGTTTCCTCAAGGCTCACAATCTTGACAAGGACTTCAAGGTTAATATCGAGGTTAACCACGCCACACTTGCAGGCCATACATTCGAACATGAACTTGCATGTGCTGTTGACGCAGGTATGCTCGGTTCAATCGATGCCAACCGCGGCGACTATCAGAACGGATGGGATACTGACCAGTTCCCTATCGACCCATTTGAACTCGTACAGGCTATGATGCAGATTATCCGCAATGGTGGCCTGGCACCTGGTGGTACAAACTTCGATGCTAAGACTCGTAGAAACTCAACCGACCTTGACGACATCATCATCGCTCACATCAGCGGTATGGATGCAATGGCACGCGCACTCGAAAATGCAGCCGACATCCTTGAAAACTCTCCAATCCCTCAAATGGTGAAGGAGCGTTACGCAAGCTTCGATGAAGGTATGGGTAAGAAGTTTGAAGAAGGCAAGATGACTCTTGAAGAGGCTTACGAATATGGTAAGAAAGTAGGTGAGCCTAAGCAGACTTCAGGCAAGCAGGAACTCTACGAAACAATCGTTGCATTATATACAAAATAATCCGTAACAGTTTCAACCACAAATCCAAACAGGGGGTAAACACCTATTAGTGTTTACCCCCTGTTTTCATATTCACAATTTACAACACACGATTTGGGTTAAACGGCATCCTAATTAGGGATTGTCGCAAATTAAGCGAAATAAACCTAACGATTTGATTGCCATTGTCATAAAGTTTTTGTATCTTTGCATAGAATAATGAAAAATCCCCCAAACTGCTTTGCAAGGCTTGTTTTGGGGGAAACGAAAAAT
>JAZLKO010000036.1:0-3934 GCA_045597685.1 Prevotella sp. | reverse complement strand
TACGTTCTTGTTTGTTGCCATATGCTCGTCAATTATAGGTTGTGGCGGCAAAGGTAATCAAAATTCTCCACATATGGGCAGAATGTAATCACTTTTCATTCCCTTTGACGAGCCGAAGGCCTCATGTACGTTTCATATTTTCTTTGATTTTTGATTGATGCTTGTATTTGCAAGTTTATCGCGATATTCTCTAAAACAGTCTGATGACATTTCTATGTCGAGCGGTGAATGTGTGCAATAGAGCAGTATTTTGTTTCGCACACGTTCTGCTATCCACAAGTACTTCAACCCATTTCGTATATCCTGCAAGCAGAAGAAGAACTGCTGGCGCGAATAGTTAAGCAGGTAACCTGGTGTCTTATCGTCATACCAGCAAGCAGCTTGCAAGAGTCTGCGGAAAATATCCAACTCTTCTGTATCAGGAAAGATGTAAGCTGTACTTACAACATCAGAATCGTCATTGCCTATGGCACAGGAAAGCGAATCGCATTTGATGTGATGATAATTTGCCATCTTAACAATGAACTCCTCCATACGACTTGGTGACTGATAGTTATCTACCGTGTCATTTATGACATTGGAAGCGTAATGCAGGTTCTCATCTACATATTCGGAATCGTCTTGTACGTTTATTGTTTCTTGATGCGAAGCTTCCTGAGGTTTGTTCTCATCAGTAACTTTTGCAATGATATTATTTACATTGCTATTATGTATCGTTAGTTCGGTGTTTGTTCCATCAGTTTGTTCCTTAGCTGGAGATTTTTTTGAAACTACATTGTTGCTAACGATTCTGTGCTCCTGTGGATTATCTGCCTTCACCTCCGCCACAACATTGTCTTCGTTGCGCTCAATAGAATTAAAGCAGACGAAGCCTATGAGCAATGCTATGCTTGCTGCTACGAGCCATCTGGCATACATTGGTACTACAATGCGTTTAACATGAGGCGCTTCTTTTGCAATGTCTGCATCATATTCTGCCTCTCCCATAGCGAGTTCTCCGAGCATTATGCGCACCACCTTCCAATCTTCAGGGATGTCATTGCGGAGCAACTCCCGCGCAAGGCGCTCTTCTTCCTCGGGCGTTGTCTGACCTTCTATATAGCGGTCAATTAATAATTGTATTTCGTTCTTGTTCATTGATTCATTCTTCTTTTGAGTTCAAAAAACAGTTTCTGTCGTGCCTTGGACACCATGCTCTGCACTGTTGTTTTCTTCACACCGGTCTTAGCTTCTATTTCATCATTAGAAAGACCGTCAAGCCTTCGTAGTTCAAAGAGTTCTCGTTCTCGTGGCGAAAGCATCTTCTGCATCATCTGTTCCAACAATTCTTCACACTCTTTTGCCTCAAGCCTATCGAAGTTCGTTGCAGGAATTGAACCGTCACCATCCTCTCTTTTACTATAATATAAGGTAGGATTGGAAGCCCTCTTTCGCTTTATGCTTATGCAACAGTTCTTTGCTACCTTCACCGCGAGTGCTTGGATGTTCATACTTGCGTCCATCTTCTCGCAATACTTCCATAGGTGTAACAGCGATTCCTGTGCCACATCCTCCGCATCATCTTGCGAATGGAAGTAGCGCAAGCCAACGTCGTACATTACCCGACGTAGTTCTTTGGCTGCTGTTTCAAACTCCTGTTGTGTCATATTTCTACACTATATACGCAGTTTCTTAATTAAACTTATGTGCCAATATCCTATTTTAACAAAATTTTAACATATTACGCGTATCTAAAAAGCATTAATTTCTGATTTTTAATATCGATTACTATTGAACTTGCACAACATCGCACATATGATTTCACGGCTCTTGCTCTCTTTTAAGTAAACATAGTCAACATCTACCAATGAGAACAAGAGCCGTGAAACTCTATTTTTATATTATATTATAGTTCAATTCCTCCCTCTGATGGAGTTCGAAATGCAAATTTTGTTTTCTTGTCTTTGTTTGTTATACAAAAATCGGTTAATGTAATTATGTCCATACCTATAAGCATATCATAATCATCTATGTCACTGCAATAAACCTCTACATCATGAGTCAGATAGCCATCTGGCAAACCAATATGAACCATATAGGTTTTCGCTGTCTGATCACCACCGATACCCATAATTTCACCCTCTCTGTATGGTTTAAGTCCTAATGCTTCCACCACTCTTGGAGAAATGAAGGTGAACTGCGCTCCAGTGTCCCATGCTGCGTTTTCCGTATAATAATAAGGAGGAAAGTTCTCTCCTTCCTTAAGTTCTACGGCTGGCATCACGATTGCATTCGTTATGATGGCATCTGCAAGACCATCATACTCTTTGTTGAATGTGCTCATAAAATGCCTTCTGGAAGTTTAGTTACCTTATGCTCAGTACGCGGAATGACATAGCTACCAGGCTTCACCCTATAGAAAGAAGCGAAGGTCTTTCGAGTTGCAGATTCTCGAACAGGAGCTTCAATATGCTTGAAGTCTTCCATCTTTGGATTTCTAAGATCTATCATTACTGATTCGTTATTAAATTCTTACTTTTGACTTATACGCATAACTTTTGCTGCTGCAAAAATACTACATTTTTTTGAAATACAGTACAAATTCTCCCTTAAAAGATGCTAATTGCATGAAATACTTGTTATAATGTAGGTTAGAAATAGCATTTTCTCCACCATTTTTATTTCTTCTCCCTTTCATTTACCCAATATCAGTTACACAATACAACTATAATTGTTGCAAAGTCCCCTTGTCAATCAACTACCTTTTGCTTCAAAAACCTAATTTGTGACATTATTGTGACACAAATGGAATTTAGCCAACTTACAAACAAACAACAAACCATGCATATATTGTTGGTACGCAGCATTATACAGCACTTTACTCAAAATCTTCAAAATGGTAGCCTAATCCCCGTTAACTTTCATTAACGGCACAAGACCCTGCGTTTGGAAAACGCGTAGCCAAATACGCGTTAAACTTCTAACGCATATTGACGCCCGTTTGAAAAAACGGTTAGCCTAATAACCGTTAACATTTCGTAACGATTCAGGCCAACCTTTTTCCTGGGCGTCAGCAGCAAGCTGTAGGTGTGGATTTTACAGGATCTTTAGGGGTTACATATAGTTTCACACTTGCTTACAAAACAAGCAAAGGCTATTGTCGCCCTGTCATTTCACGAGGATAGACATCAGCAGACACAATAGCCTTCACAAGAATAATCATACATTAACACCATGGCTTTCTTTTCAGGAACTGGCTAAGAAACATGTCATTGAAGGTCGCAGAACCGTCGTTCAGGTTTGTCTGTATGTAAGCGATGGCTTTACGCTTGTCTTCAACAGACAGTGCATTCCAATCGTTCTCTGAATTTAGACGATAGGCAGACGCTGAATCTTTCTTTGGATATAGCGATTCCAAGACATCGAACGACAGGTTATCGTCCAGGGCAACAGTGCCATTGTTTTTAGAGTTATTTTCTGCTATACAACTATCGGCTGTTATAATCGCTGGATTTTTAGCAACCGTTCCATTCTCAGCGACCGCTTCGTTCTCAGCAACTGCTTCAATCTTTACAATAGCATCTCTTGTAGCAGAAGGTTGCGCTGGTTCCTTCTGTTCTGGAGGCTTTCCTTCATTAATATCCGAACCATCGTTGTCATCATCCGAAGATGCGTCGTCATCATTGCTCGTTGCGACTGCTTCTTTTGAAGTGTCACCTGCACTTGCTTTCTTCTCGTGCTTTGACTTGCCACCGACCTTGTTACGACCCTTTGCATTGTTGCTGTTGGTCTCAGAGGTTTGCTTGTGCTTGGCATTGTCGCTGTCAATCTGTTTCTTGAATAGCAAAAAGAGGATTCGCAGTTCTCCCTCTTCGAATGTCTCTTCAATGCCCTCGATCGCATAGCGTGCGATGGCTTTGAACAACTTGCCTGCCTCTGCATTGCTGAGAACGCT
>JAZLKO010000035.1:0-49002 GCA_045597685.1 Prevotella sp. | reverse complement strand
TGTTTTTGGTTGTTATATCGTATCATACTGCAAGTATTTTCTGTGCAAAGATACTAAAAATCTTGCATATAAGCAAATAAATAAACAATGATCTTCTTGATAATTAGTTAATTAACGTTAATTCAGTGAACCCTAATTATTAATAATGGTTTTTCCAGGCAAAAGGGTGGCTTGCCAGGAAGTTAAATCTGTAAAAAAATGAGTTGTATTAGTAAGAGTAAATCCCCAAGTGGATGCGGCACAAATGCTCCTGTAAGTAATTTACGGACATTTCAAGATTTGATTGACGATTACATGGAGAACTATTATGGTCGTCTTATTGCGGAATTGGATTTGACCAATTGCCCTGATGATGCAGTATGCGGTGTGAATGTTAGGTTGGACAACACAAAGAATCCTCCAGTATATGTTGTGGATTCAAAACCTAATGTGCACCAAAAAAGATTGCCGAAGCCTATATTAACAGGCTGTACAAATGCGTTGAAGCAAGACAACATTATGAGCAAGAAGTTCAATGATTTTGAAGAATTATTCGATTACATTGTCGATCTTTTTAAGCCTTATTTCAAAAACGTTGGACTTGTACACTATGACACAGCAAAGAGAATAGGCTGGCACATGAATCCGAAGGTATTACCTAAAAAGTATGTGTATATATTCCGTGGTGCAGAAACAGGTTTGAAACATCTCATAAACAATGGAGTAATCAAGTCTTCGGATTATGACAGGAAGAATCATAGAATTTTGACATCAAAACTCCAAAAGATATTCCCAGGAATGGATTCTCTCTTTATTGAGGATATGCTGTGTATCTACAAAGATCAGCTAAAACAAATAAAGACAAACACAAATTCAAAACCATAAAGATTATGAAAAATTCAATTAAACATTTATTCATGCTCTGCTTATTCGGTATGATAAGCATGGGAGCAAAGGCAGAAGACATTCCAAATAATGAGATTTGGTATGAAGCAAGTACAAGATTAATCGAAACAACTTCTGAAACTGAAGATAAACTTGGCTTGCACACGGATGCTTTCAATACAACAATCAAATCGCACACATTCAGCAATGGTAAAGGTAAAATTACATTCTATGCTGATGTGACTTCTATTGGAGATAAGGCTTTTAGTAGCTGTGCCCCCTTGACAAGTGTGACTATCCCTAATTCCGTGACAAGTATTGGAAAAATGGCTTTTTATAATTGCTTATCTTTGGAAAAAGTCAACATTACCGATTTGGACAAATGGGCAGAAATTGAATTTGCGTATTTTGAAGCAAATCCTTTACATTGTGCACATAATCTGTATTTGAACGGACAGCTTGTGACGAACGCAGAATTGACTACTGCAAAAAAGATTAGCAGTTATGCTTTTTATGGCTGTTCAGGCTTGAAAAGTGTGACAATCGGAAATTCCGTGACTTCGATTGGAAGTTATGCTTTTTATGAATGTTCAGGCTTGAAAAGTGTGACAATCCCTAATTCCGTGACTTCGATTGGAAGTTATGCTTTTTTTTACTGTACAGGCTTGACCAGTGTTAATATTACCGATTTGGACAAATGGGCAGAAATTGAATTTGCGAATTATGAAGGAAATCCTTTACTTTATGCACATAATCTGTATTTAAATGAACAAGTTGTGAAAAATGCAACACTGAAAAATGCAAAAAAGATTAGCAGTTATGCTTTTTTTGAATGTAAAGGCTTGACAAGTGTGACAATCCCTAATTCCGTGACTTCGATTGGAAGTTCTGCTTTTGAACACTGTTCAGGCTTGACAAGTGTTGAAATCCCTAATTCCGTGACTACGATTGGAAAAAGTGCTTTTTATGACTGTTCAGGCTTGACAAGTGTGACAATCCCTAATTCCGTGACTTCGATTGGAGATTATGTTTTTTGGGGCTGTTCAGGTTTGAAAAACATAATTGCAGATGGAATCAATGCTCCTACGACTAGCTCATATTGTTTTTCTGATGTTACAGATTGCTATTTGCATGTTCCATCAGGCAGTAAAGAGTCTTACGAATCTAATTTTGGAAATTTTAAGTCAGGTTCTGGCAATAAAATCGAGACTTATTCCGCTTACTCAAAGAGCAATGCTGGGGTGTATAGTTTTGAGGAGTGGGGTTCTTCTTCTGATGTGACGCTGAGCGAAGGCATAGAAAAAGTTTATGTGCCTGTGGAGGCTTCAGTAAAAACATTGCAGTATAAGCGCACATTCAGCAATACTGATTGGCAGGCATTATATGTGCCGTTTGAACTGGATGTGAAGACCGACCTCGCTAACTTCGATGTCTATAAAATCTCTACTTCTTCGGCTGATGCAATCAACGTGACGCTGATGACAGAAGGCAAGACCTCGGCAAATACTCCTTACCTGATAAAGGCTAAGACTACTGGCGAGCAGACTATACCTGTTTCAAGCAAGACTGTCAAGGTGACTGTGGAGAATACTAACAGCGACCTTACAGACTTCGAGATTGTTGGTACATACGAAAAACTGAACTATGGCGACATCGCTGGTGACTGGTACGCATTGAAGGGCGGCAAGTTCATGAAGGCTGGCGAGGGTGCTTACCTCAACCCTTATCGTTTCTACCTGAAGCACAAGGCATCGTCGTCAAAGGAAAGCATCGAAATAAACTTCAACGAACCAACAGGCATAACTTCGTACGATAACCCTTCCCATCGACAGGCTCAGGGTAAACTAGGCTCAGGGCAAGCTCAAAACGAAAACGAAAACCTGTACAACCTCAATGGTATGCGTGTTGACAGCAACTACAAGGGAATAGTAATTATTAACGGCAAAAAATACTTGAAGAAATGAAAAAGCAATATGCAACTCCTACCATAAAGACAATAAAGGTAAGGCTTGAGAACAGAATTTTGGATGCATCAAAGGGTGTATTGAGTGTAACCAACGAAGAAAACACCGGTGCCTATGATGCAAAGGAAGATATGAACTTCGGTTGGTAATCAATACGGATGGAAAAAGAATAGGGCTGCTAATGAATGCAGCCCTATTCTTTTTAGGAGAGTAAAAAATATGATAACTGGTTTTCGGTTTTACCCATAACACCGTGGTTACAAGGAAAACGTCTGATAGACATCTGTAAGGGAATTGTCATTACCTACATTTCCTGGGAAGATTATATAAGGGAAACTATCGGTCATGATGCATGGTACGTTTGGGACAATCTGCCCCATTACTGTGGCTATTCTTACACCAAGTCCTTTGGTGAGTATGTCGTGCGATGTTATTCCACCCTTTGCAACTAAATAGGAAGGAGTGAATGGTAATTGTCTTACAATCTCTACTAAAAATGCCGAGACTGCTTGTCCTAAATGCTGACGCTTGTCGGCATCTGACAGTCGGACTTCTTTGCGCGAAGTGTAAACGACTGGCACTTTGACATTTTGACCACAAAACTCATTAAGCAAAGATAAAATCTCAATCAGATAAGCATCGAAACTATTGATTATTTTTTCCACATCAAGTTCAATGCCAACAGTATCGGGTTGACCGAGCAAGGAATTGAGTTGTCGCGTTGTTTTTTGAACGTGAGAACCAACAATAAATAATCCTGTACCTTTGCTCTCAACATCGCGAACTAATTCCTCGCGTCTAAGCAATGGTCGGTCTGCTATGCCGCTAATAGCCTTTGGGAACGAGGAAGAACTGCGCACCACTACCGCACCATCAAAACCAGTGATTTCATCGGTTAATTTTTCAATGTAAGCGTGTAGTTCATCGTACGATGCAGCATTTACTATTTCGTAATCATCTTGATTAGCCCCTTTTTCAACAATGTAATCGCTGAGTCGGGAATGAGTATAACCAAAAACATTATCCTTAGAAAACTCCGTCTCAGCAATAGGAATAAGATTGTCGCCATCCATCATGTAATGCACCCCATCAACAGTCACTCTCCCTGCTTCGATAAAGGCAGGTATGAATGGAGTCTTATACCACACTTTTATTCCGTTTTCCTCAAGCACCTGCCGCATGGTGTCGGTTTCGAGAGGGAAATGTCCGCGCAGACAGGAATCACTGCGACTGATAAAAATCGGCAATTCATTCTCACTGCTCTCGCGTAAAACACTGACCACGGAACGCATGGCTTCGCGTGTTGCCTCGGCAGCCTCATTGCGGGTCATTGCTCGGGTATTGGTCAGAATGTAGAAAAATGGCACGCTGTCATTATATGCTTCTCTAACAGTAGGCACATCCCATTGAGTTATCAGTTTGCACCCGTGTACAGTCTGTATGCCCGTTGGGTCGTCATCAAGAACTATTATTTTTCTCATGGTTGTGAGGTTTAATCATACCTAACGCATCAAACTATCGGTTTTGTTGGGTTGATGAAACTGAACAATACTGCACTCACTACCAGCATTCCTGCAATCATGTAAAGCGGCAGGTTATAGTTGTCCGACGATTCCACCAGATACCCAAACAGGATTCCGCAGCAGAAACCACCAATATTGCCAAACGTATTCATCGCACCAGAAATACTGCCAGCATGTTGCTTGCCTAAATCAATACATAATGCCCATGCACTCGGCAACATCAAATCAAAAATTCCGAAACACAATGACAAGAAAATAAACACAGCCATTTTGCCAGGAATGAAAGCTGCCAGAAACATGCATACTGCCGAAACTAACAATGATGTTGAGCCTAAAGCCTTGCGCCCTATCTTCAATCCATATTTCTTTGTCAGACGGTCTGTGAGATAGCCTCCAGAGATATTTCCTATCATGCTCATCACGAAAGGCACGGCGACAGCATACGTCAGTTCGCTTTTGTCAAATCCTCTGCCAAGTTCCATGAAGGTAGGAAACCAGCTAAAGAAAAACCAACTGCCGAAAGCATAGAAGAAGTACATTGCGCAGATTGTCCAGAACTGACGGTTGCGAACGACTATTGCCCAGTTAAGTTTCGGTTTTTCAACATGGTGCTCTGAATTTGTATCAATCGTCTTGTCGCGGTAAAACAAATACCATACCACTGCCCAAACCACTCCTACTGCCCCAAGCAGATAAAAAGCTGCACGCCAACCTACCCACATCATTACAGGGATGACCACAAATGGAGTCAAGGCTCCGCCCATGCGGCTGGCTGCCCACACATAACCTTGTGCCTTGCCAACCTCATTTTTCTCAAACCAGCGGCTAATCACTCCAGTAGAACATGGAGAAGAACCTGCTTCCCCTACACCGAACATGAATCTTATCAGAAGCAATGATGCCAGTCCGCCAGCCATGCCTGTTAAGGCTGTGAACAGCGACCACCAGACAACAATGAGTGCAAGAACCTTGCGATGACCATGGCGGTCGCCAAAAGCCCCCATTGGAATCTGTAGCAATCCATACGACAGGATGAATGCACTCTGCACCCATCCCCACTCTTTAGGCGAGAGATTCAGGTCGTGCATTATTGCGGAACCTGCAACACTAATATTGATTCTATCCAAAAAAGTGACTACGCCCAAAATCACGAGCATGGTCAGAATGAGATTTTTCTTTGACATAGGATTTGAGGTTTTCTGGGGGGCGGGATTTCCGAGGTTGTCCGGGTTTTCCGGGTTGTCCGAGGTTTCTGGGTTGTCCGGGGTTTCCGGGATTTCCAGATTTTCTGGGGTTTCTGGAAATGCTGGGGTTAACTTGCAGCTTGCTATTACAGTTTCAGGAATTTTCTCAAGCCTTTCACACCAGATACTGGTGATGAAAGCACTGGCTTGCCTGTCATTTCAGAAAGTTTCTTTTCCATACGTGCCATTGAGCCTTGAGCCAAGACGAAAAGGTCAACCTTATCGGCAATCTTCATTGCTGCTTCGGCTGTCAGGCGGTCGTGAGTCTCACCGTCACCACTCTGTCCTGCTGCAAAGGCGCCATCAGCCAATCCGTCAACAAGCACAACATCCCTGCCTGCCTCTTTAGCGCAACGTTCAAGCAAACGGCGAGTTGGGTCGAGAGTTGTTGACAATGTGGAAATCACAGCGATACGCTTTGCTGAAGTCACAGCCTCCATCGCCATTGGATAGTCGATGCGGAAAACTGGTACTGGAGCAATTTCATTTCCCAAGTCGGCAACATCACCGACCGAAGAACAGCAATTGAAAATAACATCAGCCCCACTATCGGCAGCAGCCATGTAGTTGGCAAGCAGACGGCGACGCACGGCTGGTGTCACCTTATTATTAGCTATCACCTCTTGAATAAGCGAATCGTCAGCAATGTGATTAAGTTTAACCTCTGGAAGAATTTCCTTAAAAATCTTTGTCAATGGCTCAATGAGAGCCATTGCTGTATGAACAGCAACTACTTTTATCATAATCGTATCAGTTTTAATTTTGTCGCAAAGATAGTTTGTTTTTTTTATTCAGACAAGTAATCGCGACTATTTTTTACCTTTTTGCATGAAATTGCATAAAAAATGCGGATTCTCAAATGTTAAAGTTGTGTTAAAGTTGGAAAAACTCTTGACTCATCCCTTAGGGCATACACTAATTTTGCACCAGATTTATAAATCAATCCAAAACACATCGTACGATAATGAGAACAAAATTAAAAATCGGAGAGTTTTCACAGGTTATGCAGGTTAGCATAAAAACATTACGCCATTATGAGCAGAAAGGACTGCTACTGCCTGACGAGGTGGACAAGCAGACAGGTTACCGCTACTACAGCATCGACCAGATGCAGAGGCTCGGCACGATCCGTGAACTGCAAAGACTGGGTTTTTCACTTTCGGAAATAAAAGAGTTGTATGAGGTAGGTTCACATACCCCAAGCATACGGCAACTGACTGAAAAAGTCAAAGAAACAGAAAAACAATTGAAACAACTGATTGCTCGCCGCAACCGACTAATCGAGTGGAGAAACTCTCGCAAAAGCATTATGACAATGGAAAAATTTTCAATTCAAACTCTGCCCGAAATTATCGTGGCATCACATCGTGAAGTAATACCCAACTATGCAACCTTAGGACCTTTGTGCTGTGAAAAGATTGGACCAGAAATGCAACGTCTTGGTTGTAAATGTCCACCTCCAGGATATTGTTTTACTATTGAGCACAACAAAGAATACAAGCCAAGCGACATTGATATTGAATACTGCGAACAGGTTGAAGAAATGGGTACAGACAGCAACATCATTCAGTTCAAACGACTATCAGCCGTACCCAAAGCCTTGTGCATGAAACACATCGGTCCGTATGAACGATTCTACGAGTCGTTTACCGAAGCCTTCAAGTACATGGAAGAGCATGGACTAAAGATTGCTGGTCACCCGCGTACATCCTACGTTGACGGAGCCTGGAACCAGCAAGATTCTGAAAAGTGGGTGTCGATAATTCAGATTCCAATAGAATAAGCAAATAACATAAACTGCGGATTCAATTAGCAAGCGCAAAACTGCAAAAGTGAATTAAAAAAACTTAATTATTAATTCATTGATGCAGTTTTTTCTTACCTTTGCAGCGTGATTGATTGAAAGCTATGACAGACATCAACAAAATAGAATTGCAACGCTATAAAGACGGTACTCCAAGCATACTGCGCAAGAAAACAGTATATACCGAACTTTATTTCTTTCGTAAAAGTGATGTCTTGGTTCAACTTACAAAAGCTTTTTGTGAACGTTTTCTCCCTAAATTCGGAGACCGCACTGTTGATCAGATGGTTCAGGCGGCACGCTCCATAAAACAGAATATTGCAGAGGGACTGACAGATGGTCAGACATCATTCGAGGTGGAGATAAAACTGATGGGCATCGCAAAAGGCAGCAATCAGGAACTCCTTGAAGACTATCAGGACTATCTGAAGCACCACAACCTGACAGAATGGGCTGTTGATAACAAACCTCGCTTCGATGCTCTGCGAAGATTCTGTAAGGAGCATAGTGACCTACCAGCCTATGAGCCATATTTCTGCCGTTGGACAGACGAGGAAATGTGCAATACGGCAATCTGTCTATGCCACATGGTGGATAAGGCAATGGCATCATTCATTGAAAAGCGTGACCACGAATTTGTTGAAGAGGGTGGAATAAGAGAGAGAATGACGGCGGCTCGCCTTGACAGACGTGGTACGCAAAAAGAAATCATAGAGGCACAGACAAAAGAAATAGCACAGCTGAAAGCGCAGGTAGCATCACTACAACGCGAAATAGCACAATTAACCGGGAAGTCCAGAATTCCGGAAATTCCAGATAATCCGGATAGTCCGGGGCCCTAAAACTGCAAAAGCGAATATAAAAAACTTAATTATCAAGAAAAACAAATGGACAAAAGATTGCTTACAATACAGGATGTTTCGTGTGTGGGACAATGCTCACTTACGGTGGCACTGCCTGTTATTTCGGCATGTGGCATAGAAACTGCCATACTGCCAAGTTCTGTACTTTCCAACCATACCGCCAAAGGTTTTTCGGGATGGACATTCTGCGACCTCACAGAAGAAATGCCGAAAATCCTCAAACAATGGCAGACGGAAAACATCACTTTCGACGCTTTCTACACAGGGTATGTTTCGAAAGCACAAATACCTTATATTTTAGATATTATAGAAAAAACTGCTAATGATGGAGCATTACGAATTGTTGATCCTGTGATGGCTGATTATGGTGTACTATACAAAGGTTTTGACGATGATTTTCCTCAGGAGATGACAAAACTCTGCAAGGGTGCCGACGTGGTTTTGCCTAACATTACCGAAGCATCGCTAATGTTAGGAATGGAATACATAGAGAGTGGATACGACAAGGGCTACATAGAAACAATGCTGCATGGACTGCACGATTTAGGAGCAAAAAACGCGGTGCTTACAGGAGTAAGTTTCAAAGAAGGTGAACTTGGAGTGGCTTGTTTCGACGGAAAGGAAATAAATTATTATTTCACAGAAAAATTAAATGTTTCGATGCATGGAACAGGAGATGCATACGCCTCAGCATTTACGGGAGCTTTACTACGTGGAAAAACACTTCTTGAAGCCGCATCAATAGCAGCAAATTTCGTGGTGGAATCGATAAAAATGACTGTTCCAGACAAGAGCCATTGGTATGGTGTGAAATTTGAAAAAGCATTGCCAAAACTCATAGAAATGTTGGAATAGAGGTTTTCTTAATTTTTTGTAAAATCAAACATTCGGATAAAATAATTACAAATTATTTTGGCGGATGTTTTTTTTTTTGTATATTTGCGCCACTTTATGCAATCAATAATTTATTCAATAATTTATTAAATATACTAATCTATAAACAAAATTATTTATGAAAAAAATTATTTTTTTACTTTCGTTCCTTTGCGCAGGCATTTTTGCTAACGCTGAGGAAGTGACATTTGATTTTGATGCAAACTATGCAACCCTGTTCCCTGGGTTGAAAGGAACATCTTCCAACGACTCTCATGATGGCGACATCACTACTGACATGACTACACCAGCAATCGGTGGTGTAACCGTTACAGTTTCTGCCAAGACAAGCGGCAACAATGAAAACCGTATCTGGTATTCAAGTCCACGTTTGAGAATGTACTCTGGAACACTTACTGTTGAAAGTGCTGGTAGTGACATTTCTTACATTAAGTTCACAACGGGCAGTAATTTCAATATTGCATCGGCAGATGCTGGAACACTGACAGGCAAAGAGTGGACTGGTAGTGCAAAAAAAATTGTATTTACAATACAGAAAAATACACAAATTGACAAAATGGAAATTACGACAGGCGGTGGTGCTCCTGTAGTAAAGCCTGTTTTATACGGAATCAACTTTACAAAGGATCAAACAGGCTGGAGCATCTCAAACAAAGTGATGCCAGACGACCTGACTTACGTATGGACTGCAAACAACTATGGTTATGTAGCCTCAGCTTATGCAAACAACACCTCATACATTACAGAAGCATGGCTCATTTCACCAGTTATGGACATGACAAAGGCAAGCGATGTAGAACTGACAATTAACCATGCGGGCAACAAATTTGGTGGAAAGGTAGAAGACCAAGTTAGTGTTTTGGCAACTACAGACGGAACAAACTGGGCTCCACTGAAAGTCGCAGCATGGCCAGCAGGAAACTCATGGACCTTCAATGAAAGTGCAGTTGATATTTCAAGTCTTGCAGGTAAAAACAATGTGCAGATTGCATTTAAATACACCAGCACAACAGAATCGGCAGGAACATACGAAATTTCAGAATTCACAATCAATGGAAATGGCTCAATAACAACTGGCGGTGGTGAAGAAGGCGTTACTGCTCCTGTAATCAATTTTGATGCAACTTCAAAAACAGTGACCATCACTGACCCTTCAGGCAATAATTTTGACATTTACTATACAACAGACGGCACAAACCCTGTTTATGGTGTGGCTGGTACAAAATATGTAGCACCTTTCACTATCGAAGCTACTACAACAGTAAAAGCCATTTGCGTATCTGACTGGGAAGAGAGCAGCACTATTACGACTATGCTTTGCTCACTCAGCGAAGACTACAACACTTTGGCTGAAATCAAGGCTGTGGCTGCAAACTACACTTCGGCAACAATCGAAGTAAAACTTAACCTAAACAACGTGCTCGTGACAGGTGTCAATGGCAGCAACGTATTCGTACAAGACGGCACAGGATCATTCCTGTTCTACGGTTCTGGTTCTAAACTTGCAAAAGGTGACATAATCAGTGGAAGCATTTCTGGTAAGCCATACATGTATAACGGACTGCCAGAAATGAGCATTACAGATGGTTGGGCAAGTGTAACTGCCGTAAGCCACGACAATGCAGTTTCGCCTATAGTAATGAAGGC
Source organism: Prevotella sp. (assembly GCA_045597685.1). Classification (GTDB taxonomy): domain Bacteria; phylum Bacteroidota; class Bacteroidia; order Bacteroidales; family Bacteroidaceae; genus Prevotella. The sequence continues at coordinate 38,199 of JAZLKO010000035.1, read as the reverse complement.
CGCAAATGTAACTGCTAACGATGCAAATAAATACGTACGCTTTGAAGGACTTAAATTCGTAAAGAGCGAAACTGTAAGCAACAAGACAAACTACACTTTGACAGACGGAACTACTAACATCGTTTTGCGTGACAATTTCAACAATCTTGGCAGCATTTCGTGGAATGTAGGCGATGCTTACTCATACAACATCAACGTATTTGTGATTCCTTACAAAAGCGATTTGCAATATTATGCTGTAAGCGATAACGATATTGAAATGGTTTCAAGCAAAGTCAACCCTGAAACAGAGTTTGCAAAAGCTGTGGAAATGGTTGATCTGAATGCAAAGAATTACACTCCAGAATTCCAGACAAAAAGCGACGGAGCAAAGACTTGGACTTCATCAAACACACACGTTGCTACAATAGACGAATCAGGTGTTGCTACTATCCTGCACAGTGGTGTTACAACAATCTCTCTTGAGACTGCTGAGACTGGAACTTATCAGCCAAGCAAAGCAACAATCACACTTGCTGTAATGAACAAAGAAGCAGATGGTTCTAAGGCAAATCCTCTCGGGACTGGTGATGTTCAGGCAATGTTTGCATACTATAATCATAGCAGTCAGGAAGTGGTTCTCGACACAATCGCTGACAAGTGGGTGAAGGCTTACATTGTGGGCTGTGCAGATGGTTCGCTTTCAAAAGCCATTTTCGGAACAGAAGGAGCAGTAGAGTCAAACCTGCTAATCTCTGACGATGCAAGCACAACAGACGTAAACAATTGTATTCCTGCTGCTTTGGACAACAAGTCAGCTGCACGCGAAACCCTGAACCTCAAGAGTCATCCAGAGAATCTTGGCAAAGAAGTGTTGCTTCATGGTTCAATCATAAAGTATTTCTCTGTTGCAGGATTGAAGAGCATTACTGAATTTGATTTTGGTGCAGGACTATTAGGTGACGCCAACAATGATGGATTTGTAAATGTTAACGACATTACAACAATTGCCACCTATATTCTGAATGGTGATGCAAAGGACTTTAATTTTGCCAATGCTGATGTGAATGGTGATGGCACAATAAATGTCAACGACATCACAGGAACAGCAACTATTATCCTTGGAAATTAATATCATGTTTAAATAACAAAATTATGAAAAATCTATTAAAGACAGTTCTCGGAATGGGAACAATCGCAACTTTGATTGTAAGTTGCGCAGGTGGCAAAGATGCTGCAAATTCATGTTTTAAGCTCGATGCTGCAAAGTATGACACAGTTGTTAATCAAAAAGAAGTTAAACTCTTTACCATGTCAAATGCCAATGGTGTGGAAGTTTCCATTACCAATTTTGGTGGACGTATTGTTCAGATTCTTGTTCCCGACAAGGATGGAAATATGCAAGACGTCGTATTAGGCTATGACAACATTGCACAGTATGTTGATACTGCCAAATACGGTGGCAGTGATTTTGGTGCAGCCATTGGCCGATATGCAAACCGCATCAATAAAGGACAAATCACAATTGATGGCAAGATGATTCAGTTGCCTACAAACAATTACGGACATTGTCTGCATGGCGGTCCACAGGGATGGCAATATCAGGTTTATGAGGGCAAAAAGGTCAACGACTCAACCATTACAATGAAGATGGTTTCACCTGATGGTGATGCTAATTTCCCAGGTGAGGTTACTGCAATCGTAACTTATACCCTTACAGCCGACAATGCTATTGACATTGCATACGATGCAACAACAACAGCTCCTACATACATCAATATGACAAACCATAGTTACTTCAACCTCAATGGTGATGCTAACCAGATTATTGAAAATTGTATGCTTTATGTAAATTCCGAATACATGACTCCTGTTGACAGCACATTCATGACTACAGGTGAAATGACTAAGGTTGAAGGAACTCCATTCGATTTCCGCACACCAAAGGCTATCGGTCAGGACATTGAAGCCGACAATGAACAGGTTAAGTTCGGTATGGGTTACGACCACAACTGGTGCCTTAACACTTACAAAGATGGTGTTGGCAACGAAAGCGAAATAGCAGCTTCTCTCTGGTCACCAGTTACAGGAATCCGCCTCGACGTTTATACAAACGAGCCTGGTATTCAGGTTTATACAGGCAACTTCCTTGATGGAACAGCAAAAGGCAAATATGGCAAGACTTACAGGAAACGTGCTGCAATCTGTCTTGAAACACAGAAATATCCAGACACTCCTAACAAGGGCGTTTGGCCAACAGCACTGGTTACTCCTGAACAGGCGTACCACAGCCATTGCATTTTCAAGTTCTCTGTAGCAGAAGGGCTATAATAATGCACAATGAGCAATTGAAAATTGATAATTTAACACATAAATTTCAAGATTATGGGAATTTTAGAAGCATTAAAAAATAATGGTTTTGCAACCGTTGACTATATTGTTGTTGTAGTCTATATTATACTACTTGTTAGCCTGGGCTTGTTCCTCTCAAGAAGCAAGAAAGGTGAAGAAAAGTCATCTACCGACTACTTCCTCGCTGGTAATACATTGACTTGGTGGGCTGTTGGTGCATCACTCATCGCAGCCAATATTTCTGCAGAACAGTTTATCGGAATGTCTGGTTCTGCATTCGCATCTGGTATAGCCATTGCAGCATACGAACTTATGGCTGCAGCAACTCTGCTCGTTGTAGGTAAGTTCTTATTGCCTCTGATGATTGAAAGAAAGATTTTCACTATTCCTCAGTTCCTGAGCGACCGCTACAACTGGGGTGTTGGTCTTTCGTTCTCAATATTCTGGCTTTTCCTCTATGTATTTATCAACCTGACTTCAGTAGCATGGCTCGGTGCATTGGCAATCAAGCAAATATTAGGTTTGCCTACTATCATGGGCGTTTTGTGCGGAATGAATGTTGACTTCACGTTGCTTGCAATAATTCTGGCTCTGTTTATCATTGCTGGTATCTATTCCATCTACGGTGGTTTGGCATCAGTTGCTTGGACTGACGTAATGCAGGTTACATTCCTCGTTGGCGGTGGTCTTATCACAGCCTACTTTGCTCTTGACGTAATTGCTGACAAGATGGATCTTACTGGTGGCGCACTCGGAGCATTAGGCCACATTGGGCAATGGTTTGCTTCTCAGGCAGGCGATCACCACTTCAACCTTGTGGTGACACGAAATGAAGGACTCTTCCCAGACATAACAAACGACCCATATTTCACACTTCCAGGTATTGCACTGGTTGTTGGTGCTATGTGGTTGACAAATACTGGTTACTGGGGATTCAACCAATACATCATTCAGAAGGGTCTTGCAGCAAAGAGTCTTTCAGAGGCTAAGAAGGGTATGATTTTTGCTGCATTCCTAAAGATTTTGATTCCGTTCATCGTTTGTATTCCTGGTGTATGTGCATTCTACATCATGAATTCACCAGAATGTGCTGACTTGAAAGCAACTCTTGCTGGTTCTATCGACCGTTCAGACGATGCTTATCCTTATCTCATCCGTAACTTCACACCTATCTTTATAAAAGGTTTGTCGTTTGCAGCACTCGCAGCAGCAGTTATTTCTTCACTTGCTTCAATGTTCAACTCAACTTCAACTATCTTCACAATGGATATCTACAAGAAGTTCATCAATAAGAAGGCAAGTGAAAGAACACTTGTAGGGGTAGGTCGTTTGACAGCACTTACTGCACTCATCATTGCTCTCATTGCAGTTTATCCTATTATGGGTGGTGCCGACCAGGCATTCCAGATTATTCAGGAATATTCAGGTTTCGTATATCCAGGTATCGTTGTAATCTTCGGTCTCGGTCTGCTCTGGAAACGAGCATCGGGCACAGCTGCTGTTGTTGCAGCAATTGGTACATTCGCATTCTCTATTCTGTTCAAGTTCTTGTTGCCAGATGTACCATTCCTCATCCGTATGGGCTATGTATTCTTCTGTCTCGTTATTCTCTTCGTCACTCTTTCTCTTTCAAGCAAAAAGACTGTCGATGCAGATACATTGTCAGAAGACCAAATTGCTATGCAGCTGAAATATTCAAAGATATTCTTCGTACTCGCTATTATCTGCTATGCAATAGGCGTAGTTGGAGTTATTGAACCAACAATGCGAGCATTAGGATTTGAATCTATCTTCTTCCTCGCAACAATATTCCTCGTACTCTCAATCTATTTGCATTCAAATGCAAAAGACAAAGTTCAGGATCCTAAGTGTGTTGCCATTGACCTGAATATCTTCAAGACCGACAAAGCTTTCAACATTGGTGCTGCTGGTGTTATCGCTATTCTTGCAATCCTTTATATCTGGTTGTGGTAATATGTTAGAAGAACTGAAAGAAAAAGTCTTTAGGGCGAATCTCGACCTGGTAAAGCATAATCTCGTTATCTTTACATGGGGAAATGTTTCGGGAATTGACCGTGAAAAAGGACTTGTAGTAATAAAGCCTTCAGGCGTCAGCTACGACGCCATGAAGGCTTCCGATATGGTAGTTGTTGATTTGGAAACGGGAAAAGTCGTAGAAGGAGACCTAAATCCTTCGTCAGACACACCAACACATCTTGTATTATATAAGGCATTTCCTGAAATAGGCGGAGTGGTGCATACTCATTCCACATACGCAACCGCCTGGGCTCAGGCTGGAATGGACATAAAGAATATCGGCACAACTCATGCCGACTATTTCCACGACGAAATACCTTGCACGGGTGATATGGTAGAAAGTCAGATGCCAGAATATGAAAAAGAAACTGGCATTGTAATTGTTGACCGCTTTAAGAATCTCAACTACGTCCACAATCCAGGAGTTTTGGTAAAGAATCATGGTCCATTCTCTTGGGGCAAAGACCCGGCAGAAGCTGTTTATCATGCTGTCGTCATGGAGCAATGTGCAAAGATGGCTTACATCTCATACACACTCAACCCTGACACAACCATGAATCCACTTTTGGTGGAAAAGCATTTCAGCCGTAAGCATGGTCCTAATGCATACTATGGCCAGAAGCCATTAGTATGAATTAATAATTAACAATTAATAATTGATTTCCCATTCCATTGAAAGAAGATAATATTATAAGGGATAAGGGGTTGAATTTTGCTATCAGAGTTGTCAAAATGTCTAAATTTTTGTTCAACAAAACAACATCTTTTGCAGAACACCCAATAATATCGCAGATATTGAAATCTGGCACAAGTATTGGTGCAAATATATGTGAGGCTGAATTTGCTGAAAGTAAAGAGGATTTTAAGCATAAACTCAAAATATCTTTAAAAGAAGCCAGCGAAACAAGATATTGGCTGAAAATACTGTAAAGCTGCGAATATATAAACAAAGAGCAATACGACAGCCTGATGACAGATTGTTTAGAAATTATTAAATTGTTAACTTCAATAATAAATAGAACAAACATAGCAGATAATAAATAATGAATCATTTTTGATTTAGCAACTACCGTTTTTAATTATTAATTATTCATTATTAATTATTAATTTGAAATTTTAAAAATTATGGTACAGAATTTTGAAAATTTAGAACTTTGGTGGGTTACTGGTGCCCAGTTGTTATATGGTGGTGATGCTGTCGTACAGGTTGACGGTCACTCAAAAGAAATGGTTGCTGGTCTTAATGAATCAGGCAACATTCCTGTAAAAGTCGTTTATAAAGGTACTGCAAACTCTTCTAAGGAAGTGGAAGACGTGATGAAAGCTGCTAACAACGATGAAAAATGTATCGGTGTTATTACTTGGATGCATACTTTCTCACCAGCTAAAATGTGGATTAAGGGACTTCAGGCTCTGAATAAGCCTCTGCTACATTTCCACACTCAATACAATGCTGAAATTCCTTGGGACACAATGGATATGGATTTCATGAACCTGAACCAGAGTGCTCATGGTGACATTGAATTTGGACACATCTGTAGCCGTATGCGCATAGCAAGAAAAGTTGTTGTCGGTTATTGGAAGAGCGAAGAGGCTCAGAAAAAGATTGCTGTATGGGCACGTGTTGCAGCAGGTGTGGCTGATGCTAAAAATGTTCGCTGCCTCATGTTTGGCATGAACATGAATAATGTTTCAGTTACCGATGGCGACCGTGTGGAATTTGAACAGCGTCTCGGTTACCATGTTGATTATTATCCTGTATCATCATTGATGGACTATTTCAAGAAGGTTACTGATGCAGAGGCTGATGAACTCGTTGAACAGTACAAAAAGGAATATACCATCAAAATTGATGAATCAGGTGAAGAGGTTTATTGGGAAAAAGTTCATAATGCGGCTAAGGCTGAAATTGCTCTCCGCCGCGTGCTGAAAGATGAAGGCGCAACTGCATTCACAACTAATTTTGACGACCTTGGCGATGCCGATATCAACGATCCTAATTTCGTTGGCTTTGACCAGATTCCTGGTCTTGCTTCTCAGCGACTTATGGCTGAAGGTATCGGCTTCGGAGCTGAAGGTGACTGGAAGACTGCTTGCCTTTATCGCACTCTTTGGGTTATCCAGCAAGGTATGCCTACTGGCTGCTCTTTCCTTGAAGACTATACATTGAATTTCGCGGGCGACCGTAGTTCTATTCTTCAGTCACACATGCTTGAGGTTTGTCCACTTATTGCTACCGACAAGCCAAAACTCGAAGTTCATTTCCTCGGCATAGGTATTCGCAAGCAGCAGACAGCACGTCTCGTATTTACTTCTAAGGTTGGTAAAGGAATAAAAGCTACTGTTGTTGACCTTGGCAACCGCTTCCGCCTCATCACTCAAGAGGTTGAGTGCATCGAACCAAAACCAATGCCTAACCTTCCTGTGGCATCTGCCCTTTGGGTTCCAATGCCATCATTCGAAGTTGGTGCTGGTGCATGGATTCTTGCAGGTGGTACTCATCATAGTGCATTCTCATACGACATTACTGCTGAATACTGGGAAGACTTTGCTGAAATGACTGGTATCGAATATGTTCAAATCAACAAGAACACCACAACCAGCGAGTTCAAGAAAGAACTGAGAATGAATGAAGTTTATTATATGCTTAACAAATCACAGATGTAAGCGGTCACTAACTTTAATAATTATGTCTCCAAAAGAAATAATAACAAGTGGCAAAGCCGTTCTCGGTATTGAGTTTGGCTCTACAAAAATAAAAGGTGTCTTGATTGATGAAAACAACAAGCCTATCGCACAAGGCAGTCACCGTTGGGAGAACCAACTGATTGATGGCCTTTGGACATACAGCATTGATGACATCTGGGCGGGATTACAAGATTGCTATGCTAATGTATGTGCTGATGTGAAAAAGCAATATGAAGTTGAAATAAAATCTTTGGCAGCAATAGGTGTAAGTGCCATGATGCATGGCTACATGGCTTTCAATGACAAGGATGAAATACTTGTTCCCTTCCGCACTTGGCGTAACACCAACACAGCAAAAGCTGCTGCTGAACTGTCGGCATTGTTCAATTTCAATATTCCTCTCCGCTGGAGCATCTCTCATCTGTATCAGTGCATACTCGAAGATAATTCTCACGTCAAGGATGTTGTGTTTTTCACCACCCTTGCAGGTTATATCCATTGGCAGCTGACAGGACAGAAGGTTCTCGGCATCGGTGATGCTTCGGGTATGCTGCCTATCGATTCCACCACCATGCAGTATGATGCTGAGATGATAGAAAAATTCGACAAACTGGTTGCTCCAAAAGGCTATTCTTGGAAACTGAACGACATCCTTCCTAAAGTGCTTGTAGCTGGTGAGGATGCTGGCTGCCTTACTGCTGAAGGCGCAAGGAAACTTGATGTTTCTGGAAATCTTTGTGCGGGCATTCCTCTCTGTCCTCCTGAAGGCGATGCTGGCACTGGCATGGTAGCAACAAATGCTGTCAAGCAACGTACTGGTAATGTATCTGCTGGGACTTCTTCTTTCTCAATGATTGTTCTTGAGAAAGCCTTGTCAAAGCCTTACGAAGTTATTGATATGGTAACCACTCCTGACGGCAGTCCTGTAGCGATGGTTCATTGCAACAACTGTACCTCTGACATCAATGCTTGGGTGAACATATTCAAGGAATATCAAGGACTTCTCGGCTTGCCTGTTGATGAAGGACAGATATTTGCAACCCTTTTCAACATTGCGTCAAAAGGTGATGCTGACTGTGGTGGTATTCTGTCTTACAACTACATTTCTGGTGAACCGATAACAGGACTTGCAGAAGGTCGCCCTATGGTTGTCCGTTCTGCAAACGACAAGTTCAACCTTGCCAATTTCATGCGCTCACATCTCTATGCAGCTGTTGGTGCACTAAAGATTGGTAATGACATTCTGTTCAAGGATGAAAAGGTAAAAGTTGACCGCATCACTGGTCATGGTGGCTATTTCGCCATTCCTGTTGTCGGACAGAAGATTCTTGCCGCTGCCATTAACTCTCCTATATCAGTAATGGAGACTGCTGGCGAAGGTGGTGCTTGGGGTATTGCCCTGCTCGCTTCATACCTTATTAATAATAAAGGAATGACTTTGCCAGATTATCTCGATGAGATTGTCTTTGCTGGCAATACTGGTACTGAGGTAAAACCAGACCCTAAAGAAGTTGAAGGATTCAACGTTTATATAGAAAACTTTAAAGCAGGTTTGAAAATCGAACAAACAGCAGTTGAAGCAAAAAAACAATAAATAATAATTATCATGAAAAAAGCATTTTTTATAGCATTAAGTTTTGGACTTTTCAGTTTAGGTTGCAACGCAAAGACTACTGCAACAATAAAAGTCAATGATGGCAAATACAAAATCTGTAAAGATATTTACGGACAGTTTGCCGAGCACCTTGGAAGTTGTATTTACGGCGGCCTTTGGGTTGGCGAAGATTCTTCCATTCCTAATATTAATGGTTACAGAAAAGACGTTTTCGATGCCTTGAAGAATTTGCAAGTACCTGTACTGCGCTGGCCAGGTGGATGCTTTGCCGACCAGTATCACTGGAAAGATGGTATCGGCCCTAAGGATCAGCGCCCTTCATTGCGTAACAACAACTGGGGAGGAACCACCGAAGACAACTCTTTTGGTACTCATGAATTTCTGAATCTATGCGAAATGTTAGGTTGCGAAGCCTACATCAGCGGAAATGTCGGCAGCGGCAGCGTTGAAGAACTTTCACAATGGATTGAATACATGACTTGCGAAGACGGTGCCCCTATGGCAAAGCTGCGCAAGCAAAACGGACGCGACAAAGCATGGAAGGTAAAATATCTTGGCATAGGTAATGAAGCATGGGGTTGCGGTGGTAATATGCGACCTGAATACTATGCTGACATTTACAGGAAATATGCTACTTATTGCCACAGCTATCCATACAATCGTCTTGTCAAGGTAGCATCTGGTGCAAGCGATTACGACTACAACTGGACAAAAGTCATGATGGACCGCATCGGACATCAGACTAACGGTTTGTCACTCCACTACTATACTGTTACAGGTTGGAACGGCAGCAAGGGCAGTGCCACAAAGTTCAGCAACGATGATTACTACTGGACTATGGGCAAGTGCCTTGAGATTGAGGATGTTATTAAGAAGCATTGCGACATTATGGACGTGAAAGACCCTCAGAAGAGAATAGCCCTCATGGTTGATGAATGGGGTACTTGGTGGGACGAAGAACCTGGCACAGTTCCAGGCCACCTGTATCAACAGAATTCTATGCGTGACGCTATGGTTGCAGCTCTCTCTCTCAATGTGTTCCACCGTCATACCGACCGTATCAAGATGGCTAACATTGCTCAGGTTGTCAACGTTCTTCAATCAATGATTCTAACCAACGACAAGGGCGAAATGGTGCTCACTCCTACTTACCATGTATTCGAAATGTACAAGGATTTCCAGGAAGCTACTTTCATCCCTACTGAGGTAGAAACTGAAAAGATAAAAGTTCGTGGTGACAATCACAATCCTGAACGTACAGTACCTGTTGTCAGCACTTCCGCAGCAAAGAAAGCTGATGGTTCATACGTATTGTCTCTTACAAACGTAAGTCTTGACAAAGAAGAAGAAATTGAATTAAGCTTCGATGGTGCTACAGTAAACACTGTTTCTGGCAGAATACTTACTTGCAAGAATGTAACTGATTTCAACGACTTCAGCAATCCTAACATCATTTCTCCTGCACCTTTCAAGGATGCAAAGATTTCAAAAAACATCCTCAAGGTTAAGGTTCCTGCAAAGTCAATCGTTGTACTAAACATCAGCAACGTGAACCCAAAGAACAAAAAGAAATAAAAGTTAAGGAGTTTCAATTGTGGAGTTAAGGAGTTAAAGAAGTTAAGGAGCTCAAATGCCAAGGCATTAATTGATAATTGATAATTGACAATTGACAATTGATAATGGCTCTGAATGGTTTTTGTCAGTGTCAGAGTCAAAGTCAGAGTCAGAGTCAGCAGTCAGAGTTAAATTGTAAATAGTAAATAGTAAATAAAATAGATATGAACGACATTAAAGTTATGAATCACGCAGCCGACAACATACGAATCTTGGCTGCTTCAATGGTGGAAAAAGCAAAAAGTGGTCACCCTGGTGGCGCTATGGGTGGTGCTGATTTTATTAACGTATTATATTCTGAATATTTGCAGTACGACCCTGAGAATCCTTCTTGGGCTGCTCGTGACAGGTTCTTCCTTGACCCTGGTCACATGGCTCCAATGCTCTATTCTCAGTTGGCACTGATAGGTAAGTATTCTCTTGATGAACTGGCTAACCTACGTCAGTGGGGGTCTCCTACTACTGGTCATCCTGAATTTAACATTGCTCGTGGCATTGAAAACACATCTGGTCCACTCGGACAAGGACATACTTACGCAGTAGGTGCTGCCATTGCTGCAAAATTCCTTGCTGCACATACTGGCAACCCTTCTTTCGCAAAAGAAACCATCTATGCCTATATTTCAGATGGTGGTGTTGAGGAAGAAATTTCACAGGGCTCAGGTCGTATTGCAGGACTCCTCGGACTCGACAATCTCGTAATGTTCTACGACTCTAACGACATTCAGCTTTCAACAGAGGTAAAAGTCGTTATGCAGGAAGATACAGCAGCAAAATATCGTGCATGGGGCTGGGAAGTGAAGGAAATCAATGGTCATGATGTCAACCAAATCCGTGAGGCTATCGAATGGGCAAAAGCTGTTCAGGGCAAACCTGCTCTCATTATTGGTAAATGTATCATGGGTAAGGGCGCACGTAAGGAAGATGGTTCTTCTTACGAGGCAAACTGCAAGACTCATGGTGCTCCGCTCGGTGGTGGAAACTTTATCAAGACTATCGAAAACCTCGGTGGCAATCCTGAAGATCCATTCCAAATCTTCGACGACGTAAAGGCTCTCTATGCTCAACGCGCAGAAGAACTGAAAGCTATTTGTGCTTCTCGCTATGCTGAAGAAAAAGCATGGGCTGATGCAAATACTGAAAAAGCTGCTATGCAGGCAGAATGGTTCAGTGGAAAGGCTCCTAAGATTGATTGGTCAAAGGTTCAGCAGAAAGAAAACAATGCCACTCGCGGTGCTTCAGCCATTGTTCTCTCACAATTGGCTCAGCAAGTTCCTAATATGATTTGTGCTTCCGCTGACCTCTCCAACTCCGACAAGACCGACGGATTCCTCAAGGAAACCACTTCATTTGCTGCAAACGATTTCTCTGGAGCATTCTTCCAGGCTGGTGTAGCTGAAATAACTATGGCTTGCTGCTGCATAGGTATGGCTCTTCATGGTGGTGTCATTCCAGCATGTGGTACTTTCTTTGTATTCTCCGACTATATGAAACCAGCTGTTCGTATGGCTGCCATTATGCAGTTGCCAGTTAAATTCATCTGGACTCACGATGCTTTCCGCGTTGGTGAAGACGGTCCTACTCATGAACCAGTTGAGCAAGAAGCTCAGATTCGCCTGATGGAAAAACTGCAAAATCATAGCGGTAAAAACTCTATGCTCGTCCTCCGTCCTGCTGATGCTAAGGAGACAACTGTTGCATGGGAAATGGCAATGGAGAACACAGAAACTCCTACTGCTCTCATTTTCTCTCGTCAGAACATCAACGACCTTCCTGCTGGCAATGACTATTCTCAGGCAAAGAAGGGAGCGTATGTTGTTGCAGGTTCTGATGAAAACCCTGACATCGTGCTCGTAGCTTCAGGTTCTGAGGTAAGCACTCTCGCAGCAGGTGCAGAACTGCTTCGCAAGGACGGCATCAAGTGCCGCATTGTCAGCGTACCTTCAGAAGGACTATTCCGCAATCAGACAGAAGACTATCAAAACGAAGTTCTCCCTGTTGGTGTGAAACGTTTCGGTATGACAGCAGGACTGCCTGTAACCCTTGAAGGACTTGTTCCTCCTTGCTGCGGCAAGATTTGGGGAATGCGTAGCTTCGGCTTCTCCGCTCCTTACAAGGTGCTTGACGAGAAACTCGGCTACACAGGCGAAAACGTCTATAACCAAGTAAAATCAATGTTGTAAATTGAACTCTGACCGCTGACACTGACACTGAGCTGGTTCTAAGCTCAAAGTCAGAGTCATTATTAATTATTAATTATTAATTATTAATTATTGATTGTCAATTATGAATTATCAATTAAGCCAGCCAATAGGGCTGGCTTCTGATCATGCTGCTTTCCCGCTTAAGCAATTCGTAAAGACTTACCTTGAAGAAAAAGGTTGGGCTTACAAAGATTATGGCACTTACACCGAAGACAGTTGCAACTATGCTGAATTTGGCCATAAACTTGCAGAAGGCATTGAAAAAGGCGAAGTCTATCTGGGCATTGCCATGTGTGGAAGCGGTGAGGGCATTTCCATGACGCTCAACAAGCATCAGAGCATTCGTGCTGGTCTGGCATGGATTCCAGAAATTGCCCACCTCATACGCCAACACAACGATGCCAACGTGCTCGTCATGCCAGGGCGTTTTATTGATACCGAAATGGCGCGCAGAATTCTCGATGAGTTCTTCGCCACACCTTTTGAAGGTGGCAGGCATCAACAGCGCATTGACAGCATACCAGTATAGCACATTTCGACTTCTATAATCCCGAATCGTTCATTAGCGCATAACTGTCTAATGAATGATTTGGGATAATCCAGTAGGAAGAAAACCAGCTGGTTTTCCTCCTACTTTCGTTTTCTGATGAATCGTGAATTGTTCAAAAATGGTGAAATGCACATGATAATTGTAAGCATTCGATAAACTACAGGTGCTAATACCTCTATTATTTTAAAAGATTTCCTATTAGGCTTGAAATACCCTTTGATAATTGTTGATTACGTGCAGCTTCAGCAGCTTGTTGCTGACGTACTTCAATCTGGTAGGTTGCCCATCGTTCAGAAGCAGATGAATAAGCCGTTGCGTATTCCTGTCCCATTTCGCTAATCCTCGATTGAGCAGTGATAAGAGATCCGCGGAGTTTTCTTATCCTAACTTTCGTAGGATCATCATCTGGAATGCTTTTATCATTGATGTATTTTTCAAAATAATTGCTGGCCATAATATACATCTGCAAAGCTTTGCTTGTATTGAATTTATAGTTATTAGGAGACTGTAATGGTTTGTAATATTCATTTTTACTATTGAGAACATCTATGACAGATTGCATCTGCTTCTTCTCACTCTCTGCTATTTCCATGGCAGCCATGCCCATAAAGTAATTGCCCCATGATTTTCCGTAGCCTTCACCTTCATAAAACTCTATTACCTTTTCATATTTTTGCGCTTCCCAATACTTTTCGCCGTTATCTCTAAATGTTCTGTTATATGTTTTAGTGGAAACAAATGGTTCGCTATCTTCTCCATTATGAAGGGCAACAGTAAAATTTTTAGCACTTGAATCCCAATTAACGTCATAGAAATCACATGGTACAACCACATCTGTTATGCCTGATTGTATATTTTTAGCGCCTTCATATTTTACACCATACTCATCATATTTGACGCATTTTATTACACCACAGTTTTTTATACTAAAGAATTGTGAGTACTGTTGAGGGTAGATTTCTTTACCGTCACGGGAATAGAGACCTTTTTTGCTATTGCCAATAGAATAATAATATTTACTGCATTCATTACATTTACCGTCAACACTTCTTATTATCTGCCCATCCTTAGTATAGAAGGTCGCTGATACATTCGTTTTTACAGCAAGAAATCCTTCAGGAGTGGCTGGATGAAAAATATTATCTGTTATTCCTTCATCCAATAAATCAAAGTGTGTAATATCATTAAATTCGACAGGAATGACAGTATTCCCCTTGAACGACACTAATCCCCATTTATTTGATACTTTTATTGCTAATCCTTCTTTAAAAGTCTTGAATTTAAATATATAATCAACAGGGTCATTATAAATCAACAAACCTTCGTCGTTTGCAACGTAATTTACTACATTCTTACCAACTTTCTTTTTTATAATGAGGTAAAATTGGCCTGACTCTGTCTGATTTACCTCTATTTTTGAGGCCTTGTGCTCAGACTTTAAAGATTTTAGCATACTCTTGTTTATCTTCTCAAACATTTTTATCTCTTGCGAATTTTGGGCACTAACTCCAATTAGCGAGAGAAACAAAATAATCAATGAAATACCTGTTCTTTTCATACTACATTTTATCTTACAATCCAGTTATTATTATATGTTTTTGTTTTTTGATTTTGTCCAAAAGCAACTCCTATAGCTCGAGCAGCAGCAATGCGTTCGCTTTCTTGAGATATGGAACTCTTTATGATATGCTTTTGCAGTTCCCATTCTTCTCCCATTCTGGCGCGAATCTCATTCTGTAATTGAACAGCTTCTTTATTACATGATGCTGTTGGTGAAACAGCAGCGAGATAGGCTCCTGCAGCAATAGCAGAAGCTTCTGATTGATTTGCCGCCCATATAGCTCTTGCCTTTTGTATTTTTTCAGCACAGTCGTACTCAGAGTATTTTATAAACACTGCATTCAGTTTCTTCTGCACCATAGCATAATCGTTGCAGCATGTTGGAATAGAGGCAAGAATACAAAGCGCATCCTCAAACATATTCTGAGAAGACAACTTATTACTTTCTGCAATAATATTAGTAATTTGAGAGTTGTAATAGCTCATAATTTTATTTTTTGAATTCTGCAACATATTGGCTATATCCTTATTGCTATTATTCAAATTCATAAAACAAGCATTATAAGCTCTCGCTTCTGTAGTACCTGACCCTGTAAGTCTTATGCTGATATTGTTAAAACGTTCGCCTGTTTTCTTATTTCCTATGGAAAGATTTAGATTTATCACCTTTAGGTAAGTTGGCCGAACACCCGCGATAGTTTCTTCCTGAACCTCTTCTATTGAAGCAAGAACAGTAAAAAGAGAATAATACCCTCCTTCAACACCATCCATTGTAATCACCTTGGAGAGTTTGTCGTAAAGAGATTTATAAGATGCTTCTGGCAATTCGTCAATAATCGTTACATCCATTGGAATGACACAATCCTGAGCTATTATCTGGAGTGCTGAGGATGCAAATAATAGGATAAATATTGTATGTTTCATATACGAAAATATTAAAAATATGAGTAGTCTATGATAAGTTTATACTAATTAATAAAATCAAACTTGTTATTGTATGTAAACAATAATTCGTCCTAAACCTATTGCTGTACAATTACTTTTGATACCTTGTGTTTCAAGGTATGATTGTAATTGAGAAGCTACATTGCTTGCAGAAAGCTTTACTATTCGCCCACGACGTCCTTTCATCTGCATTGGGAAATAAACACCTCTGTAAGAACGTAATGTCGAAGACCCAGAGCCTGTTACTCCACGGTCATTCTTAGCATTGTCATGAAGAAAATCTTCAACATGCTCGTACACCATACCATCACCTACTGTAGTATTTAGATTCATTGAACCACCATTAGTTGCTTGAATATCAACTTTTATAGGACGCCCCTTTTCTATCCATGATTGATAGGTTGCAAGAAGACTATTGAGAAGCGCATCAATTTTATTATATACAGCTTCACGTGCAAGAGTACTTGCAGCAGATGCCGTAGATGGAGAAGTCACACCTTCTACTAAGGCAATAGAATTGCCTGTATATGCATCTCTTGCGTCGAGTGTGATGTGCATGATTTTCTGAGGTCCGTTATAGTCAATATTGAAGTCAACACTTAACATTACATCAGCAGCGGTATTACGAAGAATGCGATCTGCAAAACTTTCTTCTGCAGCATTATTCTCTAATGCCAACATCTGATTCTCTTTTGTATGGTTGATTACATCCATAAGATTTGGCATCTCGAAGCCTTTATTGCGTTCTTGAATAAGAGAACGAACTTGTTCGATAACATTCTTCATGTTCTGATCGTTGAGTAATGCCTTCTCATAATCAGGAGTATTGTCTTTTTGCATATACCCATGTTTGTTACAATAGATATTATCTGGCACAACGATAATACTTGGAGGATCCATCTGGGTTTGTGCATTTATAGTCAAAGTACCCGCAAGACTAATTATTGCGCATATCACAAATACTATTCTTTTCATTTTTTATTGTGTTTTAAAATTATAAGATACCATCTTGTGTAAGATGTGCTTTAAGTGCAGTTCTATTTACTTCGATAAGTATTGCACGGTTTTTAGTTCCTTTATTCTTCAAGCGAATTATTGATTCTGAGTGTTTTTTGCTACGTTGTACGAATTTAGTATAATCACCACCATCGGCAAAAAACTTTGCAAAGTACATTTCATATTTTTCACGCGCATTGCCAGAAATTACGAGAGGAGTCTGGCTCCGGTTATTCGCTCCAGCATTGATGCCATTGAAAATAATGTCTTCTACAGCCTTTTTTTCTGCTTCTGCAATAGCTTTCTCGCTAAATTCTCCTATAGCCCATGCTCTAAGCAAAATTGTACCATCTGCATTCTGATTGATGCATTCAGTCTGATAAGTATGATATGATGCGGTTGTTTTTTTACTCGTAGTACATGATACCACGATAAAAAACAAAACCGATGTAATAAATAGTGTTTTTTTCATCTTTTATTAGGAAAACTATGGATATTAATTGATTAGAAAATAATATTTAAAAAAGGTTTGAAAAACCAGTAATGATTCCTGATTCCTCTAAGAACTTGCGTAATGTCTGCTGATTCACAAGAACGCTTGCGCTAACCTCGTTGCATTTCAGTTGTTTGTTCTTCATAATTGAGAGCGTGCCTGGAACTATTGATGCGAATCTTCTGTAATCGCCATTGTCATTGAAAGACTTAAAAAAATCAGCCTTAGCATCTTTAATTCCTAAATCAGAAATCAATGGTGCTTGATCCACAGAACCATCTAATGTCATAAAACCATTAAACATAACACCGTCAACAGCCGACTGGATAACAATATCTTCAGTCTTCATTTTGACTTTTTTCACATTAACTTTTACGTTAACGAGATAATGACCGTTTTTACCAGTTCCAGCACCAGTTATAGTATAGTCATTTTGAGCTGATACTATTGCTGAAATCAAGATGCCGAGACTAAACAATAATAGTTTCTTCATAATAATATAGTTTTTAAAAAATTATTTTTCCCTAAGTTGTAATCCTGGAATATTAGCATCTACAGAGCACTTAGATAAATAGAACTGAGTGCCAGCGTCACCACAATCAAAGTAGTTATCGAAACTTATTTCTTGGTTTGACCATGGTTTGCCAGCCGTAGCTTCACCGACTTTGTTATATTGTATTATTCCTTTTTTATCTTTATAAGGCTGTAATATTTCGTACGCCTTACCGTATGTTACGTCTTCTTTCCTGCCAATATGAGAGAACATCTTTGAATCCTCAAAATAAAATGGTGCACGTGGACGGAATATAGGAAATTTCTTTGCTAATTCTACTATTCCTTTATTAACACAACGATCACATACATCAAGAATTACCTCATCTTCATTCTTCCAACTACGTAGAATTGTTTTAGAACTTGTTGTTTTGTAATTACCTATAAACTCCAAAGAGAATTTATGTTTATCATTATCATATTGTTCGCTATTTCGCTTTTTTGTTTCTGCATCCATATCAGAAGAACACCAATATTTACTATACATATCCTGAGTGTAACTATCATTCCAATTCAGTTTATACAGATATGCATTCAGTTTTACTCTAAATCCACCAATATCTGCTACAATAGCAGTAGCTGCAGCACCAGCAACGGCCCCTGCGCCCCATCCTGCAGCTTGATTTCTTTTGCGTCGTGCCTCATCATAGTCGCCTCTATTCGCAGCATTATTCGCCTGAGCATTTGAATATGCAGACATTCCTGCCATTCCAAGGGATAAGAGACCGGCACCAAAAGCGGCCCATTTTGCACCTTTAGCTTTATCAATATAATCTAAATCACATACAAGGACAAATGTACTCTGAAGAAGTTCTATTCCATTATCTTGAAGAAGCGCCATGCCACCTTCTTGATATTGAGCATTTTGCATATCCTCAAATGTTGCACTGTAACCTCCTCGTGAATGAATTAGATTCATGTCCATATCACCCGTTACAGGATTACGATTAAACCACCTGCTAACTACCCCTTGGCCAACAGCATTGGTCATAAGCATTTTCTCTATGTCTTTACGACTTTGCTTTCCAGTTACCTTTACAACACGTAATGTTGGTATATTATGTTCATTATAACGAAGAGGAAGAGGAAAACTACGAAACACTCGCTCCATAGCTTCTGCATACTTTTTGTCGCTGTGAGTCAACAATATTAGACATAGCGAACTTCTACGATAATTTTGTTGCTCCTGTGAAATTTCTTGTTGTCCAAGAATCGGCAATGTTGCACAAAACACTGCAAAAGATAATAAAACTTTCTTCATTGAAAAAATAACATTACGAGATTTTATAAACAATAATATATTAGTTAGATACCATATAAACTACTCATAATTTATTGAGAAGTTACAGCGGAACACAAAAAAAGCGTGGAATCGTCCTGTTGCCCATTCCACGTATCGAGGCTCTCGCATTGCCTATTGTAGTTGAACAGACAACGCCAGAGCCCACGCCGATATGACTTTACAAACTAATTTTTCCTTTACATACACAAACTGACGCAATGCAATCTATGTCATCAAGGCATAACATTAGTCATGATAAAAATCACACCTGGGTCATCTACCGTTGCTAAGTTCAAGACTACAATTTGTAATTTGCGAGATTACGATACGCCAAGAACAAAGCGTCAAGTAAACGCCTTTTAATATGTCGCGATTCCCCGCCCAAAACCCGCCTCCACAATTGACCTTGCGAGTCGTCTGCTTCAGCTCGGCGTGGGCTTAAATTGATCTTTACATCGGAGTCTCACTGGGGTGGTACACCTTTTGCTCAGATACAATTCAAGAAATCAGCGGCAAATATAAGAAAAAACTGCACTAATAAATTAAAAAATTAACAATTAATAACTAATAATTAAGTTTATTTAGTAATTGACAACTGACACTATATAATTTACAATTTACGAATTCATAGAACACACCTTAAGGTTAGGACTGGCTCTCTACCGAAAAAACCTTGTTCTCTACCTTATCACTACCTTATCGCTACCTTATCGCTACCTCCAAGGTATAGTTAAGGTAGCGATGTCCTATAGATAAGGTATAGGTAACCTATACATTAGGTTTAGATAGGGTACACCAAATCCGAGTGCAAAATTAGACAATTGGTATTAGGCACAAGGTCACCATCATAAAGATGGCTTATCTCCTTCCTTTCCTGCATATCTCGTATTCATCTCGTATATATCTCGTATATATCTCCTATTTACCTCGTATTTTAGATACGAGATGAATATGAGACGAATAGAAGTTGAATACGAATAATATCGGGGTTAAATAAGTGATTCTTCCTACTCTATATTTTCAAGTCGGCAATGATTTCTACTGCATTCTGAAGGAAACAAATATCCTGCAAGGTTGCTTTGTCGAGGATTGGTTGCAACTTGTCGCTTTTATCAAGATGTAGAATGATGTTACCACCTGAAGATGTTTCAATAAGGCCATCTGGCAATAAATTGCTGACCATCGAGAGTCCTGTGCTCAATAGTATATCGACAGCCATGTGGCCCGACAGATTGGCATAAACGGTATTAGCCTCGACCTTGCTTATTTTCAGATTCAAAGTCATAGAAATGGCCTTGCCTAAGAATGGTAGCAGTTGCATACTGGCTGATACAGCGCAGGTGTGACAGTCAACATAGTTAAATACTACATTCTGATTTGACTTTTCTTTTGCAATACGTTGCAATTCTTCAAAACTTAATTGGATTTTCATATCAAAGTAATTTACTATTTACGGATTTACAGATTTACAGATTTATTCACAGATTTACAATTTAATCCGCAAGGCACATGTCTTAACTCCTTAACTTCTTTAACTCCTTAACTCCTTCTATTAATTATCAATTAATGCCTTCGGCATTTTGCCTTGGCATTGTGGGGTGTTTTATTCAATTGTTAATTTGTCGAATATCATTTCGGAGATTCCTTCGCCTGTGAGTTGCAACTGATAAGTTCCTGCATTGATGAAATCTCTCGTGGTGATACTCGTTGACTTGCGCTTGGTGATTTTTTCTTGAGTTTGAAGGAATGTGATGTCATCGTCCTTATAGACTACTCCATTTTTATCGGTAAGCGTGACATGAAGTTTTCGTGCTTTTTGTGGGTTGTGATATTTAAATCTCAATGCATAAACCTTTGCCACACCTACCGTGAAGTTCCATGTAATTTGAGGTTTTGAGGTTTTGAGGTTTTGAGGTTTTAAGGTTTCAGCTTCTACTTCTATTGCATGGTTGCTCTTAGGAGGCAGCAGGGAGTCTGGAGTTTTGACAAGAATGTCGCTATCGAAATCCTGCCACATTGATGGGTGAGGGGTGAGGGATTGAGGGATTTGGGGATTTGAACCATATATGGCTATTGCCGAGATTACAGCTTGACCAGATTTTATTTTTGGAAATGATATTTTTATTTCGTCTTGTGTGTTGTGGACGGCAATAGTGCGTTTATAAACTTTGCCATAGCCTACTTGTGACCAAACGTCGAGATTGTGTATTACTGTACTATCATTGATCGCCACATCAAACAATCGCCAGTTTTCATAGTCGGAGTCATCAATTGAACCTTTGTACCACGGCTCGACAAAATATAGTTCCACATTATAGTCACCCGGCTTGACTGGGAAATGATAGTATAGTTCGTGCCTTCCCCAGCGGCAAGTTCTGAACAATGGGGAGAGACCTGTGCTTTCAGGCAATACAGTCTGAGAACATTGATATGAGGAAACTCCCTCGAACCTGTCGCCCCAAGAATGGCTGAAGAGGCTATTGTCCTGTAGCCATAGATTGCCGTCCTCATCAACATAGTCATCTCCGCCACAATTTATACGCCAAATGGAAACACCTTCTTGAGGGGTTTGGGGATCTATGGATTTAGGGATTCCCTTGTTCCCTTGTTCCCTGATTCCCTTGTTCCCTTGTTCCTTGAACCAATAGTATGCATCTGTTGGTTGGTCCCAGATGGTGAAAAGCCCTTTATAATTAAATGGTCCCACCTTGTCGATCTTTCGCAAAGCCTCATCAGGTTGGCGTCGGCCAGGGTTGTCGTGACTATTGAGCAACCATAAGAACTGACCGCAGACACTATCTTTGACACTTTCTGCCAATGTAACTTTCTTTCTCAGTACATCTAAATAGTTTTCTTCCGTATAGCCTTCACGAGTATGGTTGCCCAATGTTCGCCAAGCACCATATTCTCCATTGAGCAACTGGTCGGGCTGTTTCAACTCGTTGGCATAATTGTCTATATCCCCGCCATAGGTTCCGCTCCAATTTTGGACAACATTCCAATCCGTTCCCTCTCCCCCATTGCAGGTGGTGACAAGCCGTTGCGTTCCACAAGTAGGGTCCATCTCACGAATAATTTGAGTGCATTCCTCGGCAAAATCTTTTGGCAGTGTGCTTTCGTTTTGCAATCCCCATAGCATCAACGATGGTGAATTGCGGCGTTCCTTTACCCATTGGCGCAGGTGACGTTTGAAACTGCTGCGGAATTGTGGGGTGTCGTACCAAATATGTGCTGAGAATTGTGGCCACCAAAGAATTCCCTTTTTATCCAACAGCTCTTTATAATGAAGATTATGTGGCTGATGAGCATCACGAAAAGCATTGAATCCTGCACTTTCCATTTGGTGGATTCGCGTTTCAATTTGCTCGCTTGTAAAAGCATGACTCTGACCAAACAGATGCTCATATTCGCAAACTCCATTGATAAAAGTCCGTTTGCCGTTCAAATAGAATCCATTATCAGCATTTCTCACCCATTTCATAGTGCGAAATCCGAAATCTGTATTTGTGCTTTCGGTTGTTTTACCATTGCGTTTTATCAGCGTTGTCAGATGATAGAGATAAGGTTCTTCTTGTGTCCAGAGCGTAGGATTGGTGATTTGTGACTGCTGACGGACGGTTTTTGTCTCGCCAGGCTGCAAAGTGATCTGGTCGGTCAGGCGCAGCACTTGTTTACCACTTTTCTCACATAGTTTGCTTATTAGTGAAAAAGAAGATGAAGTGTCAGAATAGTTTTTTATTTCCGTATCAACAAACAAACTGTCGCAGTTGTTGTTGCTCCAAACATGCACTCCGAAAGGTTCGACACGTATTTTGTCGGTAGCTTCCAAAGTTACAGGTCGGAAGATTCCGAAAGGTTGTGAGCCTTCAGAAAATCCCCATTCACTGCTACATCCACCACACACCCACGGCATGTCGGTGATCGCCGATGGGTGTGATACATTTATTATTAGTGTGTTTTCACTACCCAGCTTTATGGCTTTAGTGACATTCACCGTTTCACACGTGCGCCCAATGTCATAACGTCCTAAATTCTGTCCGTTAAGGATGATTTCAGCATAGGTGCCAACGCCCTCAAGACGCAGGAAATACTCTTTTTCGCCCTTGTCTTCGATGAAGAACTTTTTTGTGCAGACTGCTTCGCCATGCAGATTGCCATGTTCATATTGCAGAGCACCATAGTAATCATCTATGTTGAATGGAACATCAACCGTGAGTTGATAAGGTTTTTTCACCAATGGATTTTCATCAATCTTGGTGATTTTCACATTCCAGCCATCATTCAGCGACATGGTGAAACGCGGCCCGTCAGAATCGGGCACAGGAAAACTAATCTCGCTCTTGCCTATATGTCTGCTTGTTGCAAGTGCTATGCCACGCTGACCATCGTTGTTGACAGCACAATAGAAATGATAGACCGTGCCATTATGTTTCACCACATAACTCTTGTGGGCAAACATTTCATCGTATGGCTTTGAAGGGATTATCAAGTCCTCCCCTTCCCAATCAGTCCAATGCACCAAATCGTAACTTGCAGCAAACGTGTTGTAGGCATTGTATTTTCTCGTAGGATTGTAGGCTGAAAAATAAAACATCACGAATACATCGTTCATTTTTACAATTTGGGCATCGCCTGTTATGGTGCCGTCAGAATCATGAGCAAACACAGGATTACCATCGTAGCGTTTCCAATGCAGCATATCTTTTGACAGAGCAATACCTATTCTCTCACCTTTCGGGTGAGTATCATCCTTACCACCTGCATTATAGAACATTACAAACGGATAACCAAAATATTTCTTATCTACCTTATATATATTACTCTTATACTGCGTCAGTTTCTCCCACCATTGGGCATCATCGTCAGCATAGCTCAATATTGGTTTTTTCAAACAGTTCCAAGGCATGGCCTGTGTAATATTTTCTTTTGTATAAGCCAGCCCAATGCTTAATGGAGAATTTATCGCTTCATAACCAGTACCGCTTCCTCCTATGTAAGACATCCATCGTTTTCCTTTGTACGACTGTTGTCTGTAACTTCCGCCCCACTCATTGTCAATCAAGGCAGGAAAACCGCCACGTTGGTTTTTGTCCCAAGTGACTGATTCTGAAAATTCGAGCACCTTGCCAATTGTCTGCCAATGCAGCAAGTCTTCGCTTTCTGCCAACCAAGTCTCATATCCCCTGCCATCTTTTCCATCTTTTCCATCATAGCAGACGTAGGTCATAAACCATTTGTCACCCTCACGGAAGACGGTGGGACAATCGAATTTCTTCTTATTGATGTCGGGTGCAACCACAAGTCCATATTTATATGGTGTCTTGACTTCGTTAAAGATTTCGGTCATTTTTTCATGACCGACTTGTGCTGACGATATGAGCATCGCACATTGAGCCAAGCACCAAAGCATTAATATTTTGCGAAAAGATTTCATTCCCAATCTCCTAAACAACTAATCTAATATTTGAACGAACTGCCTCCGAGGAATTCGCGTACGAGTGAAGTCAAAGGGATGTCAACATCTTTTATAGGTTGGAAATATTTCAAGAACTCCAGCAATCGGTGAGCCTCACTATATGCCTCACTATTCTGTGGGACTTGCTTCAATAATGGTTCTGCATGTGACTTTATAACACCTATTTCAAACATCAATGCTGAATTGAACATCACATCGGCATTTTCCTGATAAGGGAATATCCATTTGTTTTCGCCAGCCCTAACACTTTTCCATCGCAAAATAGTGTTTTCTGCCGAATAATTTCGGTATTTATAATCACGAATAATGCGTCGCAAGAGCCTGTTATCTGTGGTTGAAATATAATTATGCCAGTCGAGCATGATGGAAGTCAATGCTGATGCATATACGCGGAATTTTGTTGAGTCAGGAATGTCTTTTGTCAGTTCTGGGTTCAGAGCATGGATGCCTTCAAGTACAAGAATATCGTTTTCGTGCAGTTTGAGTTTGTTACCACTCTTTCCACTTGTTCCTGTCTTGAAATCATATTTTGGCAATTCTATTTCCTTACCTGCAAAAAGTTGCTTGAGATGTTCGTTAAGCAATGGCAAGTTGAGTGCATAAAGGCTTTCGTAATCATAGTCACCATTCTCA
Organism: Prevotella sp.; assembly: GCA_045597685.1. GTDB lineage: Bacteria > Bacteroidota > Bacteroidia > Bacteroidales > Bacteroidaceae > Prevotella. The sequence goes on along the minus strand of JAZLKO010000035.1, from coordinate 13,223 downwards.
TCTTTTGGTGTAAGTGAACGTCCGACGAAATAATCATCCAATGACACAGGGACAGGACGTTTGCCGTTGACTACCAATTGCAACGACAATCTTTTGCAAAAAGTTGTCTTACCGCTTGACGATGGTCCTGAAATCAATACCACCTTTACGCCAGACTTTTTCGTAATCATGTCGGCAATTTGTGAGATTTTCTTTTCCTGCAAAGCTTCTGAAACATTTATCAGACTTGTAGCATATCCTTTAGCCAATGCATTATTAAAATCTCCAATAGTAGAAACTCCAAGAATCGTCTGCCACTTATGATTTTCCTTGAAAATATCAAACATTTTAGGTTGTGGCATAAGTTCGTTTAATTTTTCAGGATTTTGGCGCGAAGGAACACGCAGGAGCATTCCGTCATAATATTTTTCCAACCCAAAAAGTTGAAGTTGACCAGTGCTCATGACCAATGGTCCATAGTAAGAATCATAATAATCATCAAGTTTATAATATGTGGTGTAAAGTTCACCCAAACTATTGAGTAATGCCACTTTGCCTTGATCACCTTTTTGGGTAAACAATTTGATTGCATCGTCTGTCGTGGAGGTGATTCTCTCGAATGGGAAATCGGCATCAATGATTTTCTGCATTTGGCGGCGTACTTTTTCAACATCGCGTGATGAAAGTTTTCTGGTTATACTGAAATGGCAATAATAACCATTCGACACAGATGTATCAATAAGTACGGGTATTTCAGGGAAGACATCTCGCATAGCCCTTGCCAAGACAAAAAACAATGAACGAGTATAAGTGCGCATCCCCGATGCCGAACGAATGTCAAGAAACTCCACATCTTTGTCGTCAAAGACTGTGAATGTCATGCTTTCTTCCCTATTATTTACCTTTGCGCAAAGCGGTGTATAAGGAAATTCAGCATTTAATTGAGAAAAAATTTCAAAAAGATTGCTGCCTTTTTTTGCATTTACAATTTTTTTTGTATTTTTGCAGCGAATTTTTACATACTCTATCATAATGCAATATTTTTACTTTTCAAGGCAAAGATAAGAAAAAACTCTGTTTTCTGATTGATAATTGATAATTGATAATTGATAATTATGTTTTTTTAATAAAAAAGTATAAAGATTACGATATTACGCTATGACAATTTGGATTTTTTTCAAACTAATCGGCTCGCTTGCACTCTTGATGTATGGTATGAAATCCATGAGTGAAAGTCTTCAGAAAATGGCAGGTAGTCAATTGCGTCATGTGCTCGGTGCAATGACAACCAATCGTTTCACAGGGATGCTCACAGGTATGTTTGTAACTGCATCAGTGCAATCATCAACAGCCACTACCGTGATGACTGTTTCATTCGTGAATGCAGGGCTTCTGACTTTGGCGCAGGCTATTTCTGTCATTATGGGTGCAAACATCGGTACCACTCTCACGGCATGGATAATGAGTGCGGGGTTTTCTTTCAATATTACAGACTTTGTATATCCTGCTTTCGTGATTGCACTTTTGCTTATTTATACAAAGAAGAAAAAATCTGGCGGTGATTTCCTTTTTGGTATTGCATTCATGTTTCTTGGCTTAGGCACTTTGCGGCAGACGGGAATCGATATGGATTTAGGCAGCAATGAGGCTGTACTTAATTTCTTTGCATCTTTTGACCCTAATAGCTATCTGACAACCCTACTCTTCCTTCTTCTTGGTGGATTGCTAACCATGTGTGTACAGTCGTCAGCGGCTGTGATGGCTATTACAATGATACTCTGTTCCACAGGTGTACTGCCTATCTATCAAGGTATTGCTCTTGTGATGGGGGAAAATATCGGCACTACCGTAACATCAAACATTGCTGCCCTGACGGCCAATTCACAGGCTCGACGTGCTGCTCTCGCCCACATGCTATTCAATATCTTTGGTGTTTGCTGGATGATGGTTGTTTTCCATCCGTTTGTAAATATGGTTTGCGAATTTGTAGGATACGATGTTACATTGACAAAAGAAATTGCTGGACAAGCTGCTTTTGTTGCCAATGCAGCAAAATTATCATTTGTGCTTGCAGCATTCCATACTTGTTTCAACCTTGTTAACACTTTTGTTCTCATTTGGTTTATCCCTCAATTTGAAAAAGTAGTATGCAAAATAATTAAAAACAAAGCTATTGATGACGAGGAGGATTTCCGCTTGCGCTTTATCACTGGCGGATTCCTGCAAACTCCAGAACTTTCTGTGCTCGAAGCACAAAAAGAAATTGTCTCGTTTGCAGAACGCATTCAGCGTATGTTTGGTATGGTCAGAGAGATTGTCAACATAAAAGACCCAAGCGAATTTGCAAAACAGTTTGCACGTATTGAGAAATATGAAAGTATTTCCGACAATATGGAATTAGAGATTGCCCAATATCTCGAACATATCAGTGACTCTCACCTCAGCGATGATACAAAAGGTAAGATTCGTGCTATGCTTCGTGAGATAAGCGAAATAGAAAGTATCGGTGATAGTTGCTACAACATTGCCCGCACAATAAGCCGACGCGGGAAAGAGGATTTTACTGCACAGCAGTATTTACACATGGCACAAATGATGAATCTTACCGACAATGCACTCACACAGATGAACCTTGTCATGTCTGGAAGAAAAGGACAACTTGACATCAACCGTTCATTCAACCTGGAAAATGAAATCAACAACTTCCGCAATCAGTTGAAGAGTCAAAATATTAACGATGTAGATAATCATGAATATACATACGCTATGGGAACGATGTATATGGATGTAATTGCAGAATGTGAGAAACTGGCTGACTACATCCTCAATGTTGTTGAGGCTCGCATGGGCGTGAAGCAGAAAGAAGCATAGCAACCTCCTTCTTCAGGTAAGGCACATCAATCACATGATAGGTCTTGTAGGAAGGGTGGAATACTCCCAGACGGCATAGAGCCACTTCTATGCCGTAATTTTTTTCAAGAATATACCTGTACATACTCAACTGTAAGGCATAATGCCAGAAACTGGTATCAGGGATGTATTGTATAGGATGGAGAGCAGTCTTACCGAAGCGGCTTATTTTTTCCACAACACCGTCGTGCAGGATTTTTTCGCTGCGTTTCCAATCGTAGATTGCATAGACTCCGTCTTTCAGTTCCAGAAAATCCAACGTTCCAGCCACACCAGAGTCCTCGTCGTATATTGCCCATTCTGTCCGATAAGGCTGAAGATTGTAATCTGCTGCAAACCGATAGAACAACGGTCTAACATCGGCAGGGACATTTTCTATTGAGTTTCCCATGAAATAGCCTTCAATCGAAGCATGCATTTCTGTTCCTAATTTCCTTGCCAATAAAGATTTCTCTTCCCATTGTCGCATAATCTCTTCTGGAGAGCAATGGTTTTTGGCCGCCATACGCTTAGCGTTTTTTTCCACATCAAACCTCTCAAAAAAAGACGAAACAAGAGTTGTCACGGAAATCATTTCCTTTCCGTTGACGGTGTAAATATGTTCCTGCTCATTGAATGAGACGAACTCATCACGAGGATGACTATTCTGCTGATTGAAATTCTGTATATTCACCTTAAATTCGTAATCTTTTATGAAAACTTTTTGAAAACTGCGCGCAAAATTAATATAAACCATCCATATAACGAAACACAAATCCAAAAATAAGTGAATTTATTATATGAAACACTATAATTTGTATTGTTATTTGAAAACTATTTATTAATTTTGCGGCGATTAATGAGGCTCGTATAAAAATGGGTATATTGAAACAGATGATGAAATGTTGGATTAATGTAGCAACAAGCATGTTTATATTGCTGTACTGCATGCCTCTATATGCCCAACAGACAGCTGATGAAAAAGCTTTGCTCGATTCGCTTGAAATGGCTAAACAGAAAGTCTCACAAGAAAATGTACAACCTATCCAAACAGATTCTGTAAAATTTGCAGACAGGGACACATTAAAACTTAATAATTCTGTTGTCATCCAAGACAATGCAAAAATAAAACGCGATTGGAGCAAATGGGTGCCTGATGCAAAACGTGCAATGTGGTTAGCAATAGTATTGCCTGGCGGTGGACAGATTTATAACCGAAAATACTGGAAACTACCTATTTTCTATGGTGGGTTTGTAGGCTGCATCTATGCTCTGCGCTGGAACAACATGATGTATAAAGACTATTCGCAGGCTTATCTGGATATCATGGACAATGACCCTCATACCGAAAGCTATAATCAGTTTCTGCATTTAGGCACAAGAATAACGGATGCTAACAAGGAGCATTACACTAACATCTTCAAGAACCGAAAGGATCTCTACCGACGTTGGCGCGATTTGTCATTTTTCTGTTTGTTGGGAGTTTATGCAATATCGGTAATTGATGCTTACGTAGATGCACAACTGTCGAACTTTGATATTTCGCGTGACTTATCAATGAGAATTTCACCAACCGTTATAATCGATAAGTCTGGAGGTGATCCTTTGAAGTCTGGTGCTGTGGGTGTGCGATGTAGTGTGGATTTTTAAAGGAATCAAGCATGAAAAAAGTAGTTGCAATCATACTATCAGCCATATTCGGATGCGCAATATTTCTGCATGCTGAAAATATGAAAGATATAGTTGAGTATCCTGCAACTATGAATGATACAACGGATGATTCGGTTTATATAGAGCGACTCAATAAACTGAACACCACAATGGAAATGACGTACAACAAAGATGTACGTGCAAAGATTGAACGATATGCCAACCGTCAGCAAGCAACGGTGAGTTATGTTCTTGGTGCATCGAAATATTATTTCCCAATTTTCGAAAAAGTGCTAAAGGAAAACGACATGCCTATTGAGTTGCGATACCTGCCTGCAATAGAATCAACCCTGAAACCCAAAGCCATGTCACGGCGGGGAGCGGCTGGGATATGGCAAATGAAGTCCATAACAGCTCGCGAACAGGGACTGAAAATCAATGCATTGGTAGATGAGAGACTGGATGTTTATAAATCAACGGAATCAGCACTGCACTATTTGAGATTTCTATATAAATTTTTCGACGATAATTGGACGTTAGCAATTGCAGCATACAATTGTGGACCAACAGCAATAAGCAGGGCTATAAGAAGAGCCAACGGCTCTAATGACTTCTGGAAGATACGTAAATTCTTGCCGAAAGAAACAAGGGATTATGTCCCTACTTTCATTGCGATGACTTATATCATGAACTATTATCAAGAGCATGGTATAACTCCTGACGACACGGACTTACCATCAACCTGTGATAGGATAATGACCAGCCATAACATAAGTCTCAGACAAATATCCGACTATTGCAATTGGGATTATACATACTTAAAGAAACTCAATCCACAATATCGTACAGAATTGATTCCCGGTGAAAAAGAGCCATCACCAATCTGTTTGCCACGAGAAGACATGGAGTTTTTTATTGCGAATGAAGACTCAATCTGCAAATTCAACACAGATAAATATTTTAAGAAGGGAAAAGTCTCTACGAGACATAAAAGAGGGAGAAGAAGACGATGATTGAAGAAGATGTTTTAAAGGATGAACAAATGGTGGATGAGGCCTTTCAACGCCTAATGAATAGTTACCTGTCGTCATGCCACCGCAAGAAAGCGGAACTCATTACCAAAGCTTTCAATTTTGCCCGTCAGGCACATAAGGGAGTCCGACGCCTGTCAGGAGAACCTTATATTATGCACCCATTGGCAGTTGCGCTGATTGCAAGTAAGGAAATCGGGCTCGGTTCTACAAGTATTTGCTCTGCACTTTTACATGATGTTGTAGAAGACACAGACTATACTGTTGAAGATATCGAAAATATTTTTGGTCCGAAAATAGCACAGATTGTTGACGGACTGACTAAAATATCAGGAGGAATATTCGGCGACAAGGCATCACTACAGGCCGAAAATTTCCGCAAGTTGCTACTCACGATGAGCGATGATATCAGGGTGATACTGATAAAAATCTGTGACCGCCTTCATAATATGCGGACTCTTGCCAGTCAACCTGCTAACAAACAATATAAGATTGCCGGAGAAACAATGTATATCTATGCCCCACTTGCCAACCGACTGGGACTGAACAAGATTAAAAGCGAACTGGAAGATTTGAGTTTCTGCTACGAACATCCTGACGAATACACCTTAATCACAAGCAAACTGAATCTTACACAAGAAAAGCGCGATGCACTCTTTGATGAATTTACCGCGCCTATCAGGGAAGCCCTCGACCGAATGGGAATTCAATATGACATTAAGGCACGACTGAAGTCCCCATATTCCATTTGGAACAAAATGCAGCAAAAGCACATTACCTTTGACGAAATCTATGACATTTTGGCAGTGCGCATCGTATTTACTCCAAAAAACAGAGAAGAGGAAATTAATGAATGCTTCAATATCTATGTGGCAATCACACAACTCTACAAACGACACCCTGACAGATTACGCGACTGGCTGTCGCATCCGAAAGCCAATGGCTATCAAGCACTTCACGTCACCCTGATGAGCCATAAGGGACAATGGATTGAAGTGCAGATAAGAAGCGACCGCATGGATGAAGTGGCAGAACATGGGTTTGCCGCACATTGGAAATATAAAATGCACGAGAATCAGTCGGCAGTCTTAGAAAAGCCTGACGAAAATGAAAGAGAGGAAGACCGCGAACTGGAAAATTGGCTTGGAACAATCAAGGAAATACTCGACGACCCTCAGCCTGATGCAATGGACTTTTTAGATTCAATCAAGCTAAATCTGTTTGCATCCGAAATATTTGTCTTCACACCAAAAGGAGACATTAAAACCATGCCGCAAGGCAGTACAGCTCTGGACTTTGCTTTTTCCATTCATACATTCATCGGCAGCCACTGCCTCGGTGCGAAAGTTAACCATAAGCTCGTACCGTTAAGCCATAAGCTTAGCAGTGGAGATCAGGTGGAAATCATAACATCGAAAGCCCAGAAAGTGTTGCCATCCTGGATAAACTTCGTGTCAACAGCAAAGGCAAGAAACAAAATATTAGCATTGCTGCGAAAAGATGAACGCTACATCCAGCAGAAAGGAGAAGAAAAACTCAAAGAATACCTTGAAGTCAATGGACTGGTGCTGACAACGTCCATACTCGACAAACTTGCCAGATTTCATGGCTGCGAAAAACGTGAAAACATCTATCTGCTTATAGGTAAGCATGAAATAGAATTAAACGAGACCGACCTGAACATAGCCAGAGGCAAAAAGCAACAAGATGGTGCTTCTTCCAACAAATGGCGCAAACTCGTCCCTTTCGTAAAAAACAGAAACTTACAACAATCTGTCATAGTGGAGCCATCTATACAAGCTCCTCTCGAAGGGGTGGAATTAATGCACATCCCTTTAGGTAGAGCCTCAGAGGAGACTTCAAAAATAGTTATTGACAAAAAATTCAATAAAAAGAAACCTGTCATCATTACCGACGAAAACATTGACAGATACATTTTTGAAGAATGCTGCCATCCTATTCCTGGTGACGATGTACTGGGATTTATTGATTCCGATAAGCACATCGTTATTCACAGCCGTTCTTGTCCGATTGCCAACAAGTTGAAAAGCAGTTTCGGAAACAGAATATTAGATGCCAAATGGGCAACAAAAGAACGATTCTTCGTTGCCACAATACATTTTAAAGGCATTGACGAGTTGGGATTGCTGAATAAAGTTACGCAAGTCTTGTCGCAAGACATGAATGTCAATATGACGAGAATCCTTATAACATCCAACAATGGAATAGTGGATGGAAGCATCAATTTCCGTGTACGCAACCGAAAGGATGTTGATGTAATCATCAGCAATCTTAAATCAATTAAGGCACTTGAAGAAATAAACCATATAAAATAAAACAATTATGAAAACAAATTCAAATCTCTACCTTATTTTTGTTGTTTGCCTGCTGTCACTATTTCCAATATGCAGTGAGGCAAAAAGTTATGACAATCCCGACACATTATTTGTAGCACGAGACGGTACTGCCGAATTCCGAAACATTGACGATGCGATAGAAGTGTGCCGCGCATTCATGGACTATCACAAGGTGATTTTTGTAAAAAAGGGTATCTATAAAGAAAAACTCATCATCCCATCCTGGTTGACAAATATCGAAATCTGTGGCGAAGATCGTGACAACACCATTATCACATACGATGACCACGCTAACATCAAAATGCCTGGAACTGAAAAAGGTATGGGCACATTCAGAACCTATACATTGAAAATACAAGGCAATAACATTACAATCAAAAATATCACAATAGAGAACAATGCTGCCCGACTCGGACAGGCTGTAGCACTACATACAGAAGGCAACAGATTATTATTTGTAAATTGCCGTTTCCTCGGTAATCAAGATACAATTTATACCGGTGGAATCGAAACAAATCTATATTTCAAAGATTGCTATATAGAAGGTACAACCGATTTCATTTTCGGTCCGTCAACGGCATGGTTTGAGGGCTGCACAATAAAAAACAAGACAAACAGTTACGTCACAGCAGCATCAACACCCGCAAATGTGAAATATGGCTACATTTTCAATAAATGTAAGATTATCAATGATGAAGCCGCAACAAAATGCTATCTTGGCCGTCCGTGGCGACCATACGGATACACTCTGTTTATGAATTGCGAATTAGGTGGGCACATCCGTCCAGAAGGTTGGCACAACTGGAGTAAAGTTTCCAATGAACAGACTGCACGCTATCTTGAATACAACAACACAGGTGCAGGATCCGACACTTCAAAACGTGTGGCATGGTCGAAACAATTGACAAAGAAAGAAGCTGAAAAGATTACTTTGGAAGAAGTCTTCGGTAAAGACAATATCCCCCAACTATGAGCTACCGCGAATTTTGGGAAACACTTTCGTCAGAATATGAACTGAACGAGGCAAAAGCCATCACCCGACTGGTTTTCGAGAAGGCTCTCGGACTTTCCCTCGTTCAAATCTATTCCGACTCTGCCACATGCATAATTGCACACAACAAACCTTTACTGCAAGACATTCTGAAAAGATTGCTACAAAAAGAACCAGTGCAATATGTCTTAGGCAAAACCGATTTCTTTGGCAGAGAGTTTGTAGTGTCAAAAGGCGTACTCATACCTCGTCCCGAAACCGAAGAACTTATAAAACATACCCTAACAGAAATTATTAACGATAACCCTCAACCCTCAACCCTCAACCGACGACAAACCGAGAGCAGAAGGCAAATTTATTTGCAGTATGCCGAGGTGCGAAGGAGGAAGGCGATAGCCAACCCTCAACCCTTCTCCATCCTCGACTGCTGCACAGGCAGTGGGTGCATTGCAATAACACTATCTCTGGAACTTGAAAAAGCACAAGTGTCAGCATTCGACATATCCGAAAAGGCACTCAACATTGCAAAGAAAAATGCAAAACTACACCATGCCAAAGTAAACTTCTTCCATGCCGATGCACTGAATCTCAACCCACAAGCAACCTGCCCCAACCTTTTTAATCTAATCATTTCCAATCCACCATACGTCTGCGAATCCGAACGTGCCGAGATGCAGGCAAATGTGCTCAACTACGAGCCATCCGAAGCCCTGTTTGTTCCCGACAACGACCCATTACTATTCTATAATGCAATCAGCGATTATTCACTCACGCATCTATCTGAAGGAGGAATGCTATGCTTTGAAATAAATCCGCACTTCGCACAACAAATAGCCGATAGTTTGGCAGAAAAGGGTTTTTCCGAAATAAAAATAAAAAAAGACCAATTCGGAAAAAATCGCTTCATCTTTGCTAAAAAATGACATGAAAAACCTTCTAATATGTTAAAAGAATAAAAAATATCGTAATTCGATAAAATTTATCTTAAAACATTTGTTTTTTATCGTAAAACAATATTATCTTTGCACCGAAAAAAACGATAACGATGACGATAACGATGACGATAACTCTAACACGGACTGCTGACACTGACTCTGACTCTAGGCTATTGTCTTAACTCCTTAACTTCTTAACTCCTTAACTTCTCAAATTAACGAAAACGAAAACCGCACAACCAAATATGATAATAGTCAATGTTGATGTAATGATGGCCAAGAGAAAAATTTCGTCTCACGAACTGGCTGAAAAAATTGGTATTACCGATGCCAACCTCTCTATCTTGAAAACAGGAAAAGCAAAAGCAATACGTTTCACCACTCTTGATGCCATTTGCAAAGCCTTGGATTGTACTCCAGGCGATATTCTTGAATTCAGAGATGAAAACTTATAATAAAATTTTATATATTATGGAAGAACTATTCACAACATTTCAAAACCTTGATGTACTTTTGCAGTTCTTTTGGGGCTGCGCAGTTATTGCATCCATTATTTTTGTAATACAGTTCATCTTAACATTATTTGGTATCGACCATGGTGACTTATCCACAGATTTTGACATCCACGATGGCAGCACAATGGATCTGGGAGGCACTATCAATCTTTTCACCATTAAAAACCTGATAGGTTTCCTCATGGGTTTCGGATGGGCTGGAGTTTGTTTCTACAACAGCATCAGTTCCACGTTTCTTCTCATTCTCTCTTCTTTTGCCGTGGGTTGTTTGTTTGTTGCAATGTTTATCTTAATCTACAAGCAAACACGCAAACTCGACCGCAACAACACATTCTGCATCAACGATTGCTTGAACAAGACAGCATCAGTCTATCTGCGCATTCCTGCTGGTGGTGAAGGCAAAGGAAAAGTACAAATCAGCATCAATGGCTCCGTACATGAGATTGATGCACTGACAGACGAAGACGGAATAAAATCAGGCACAATAGTCAAGATAGTAGAAGTACTTGACAACGAGACAGTAAAAGTAATCAACGAACAAAACAATTTAGTAATATGATAGAAATAACAATTTTCTTTATTGCGCTGTGCGTCTCGATATATATGTAACAAACCTATTTATAAACACATTAATTTAATTTTTTTTATTATGTCATCAGTTTATCTTATTTTAGCAATTATTGTAGTGGCAGTATTTCTGTTCATCTCGCTCATCAATCGCTACCGCCGCTGTCCGTCTGACAAGATCCTCGTTGTCTATGGCACAACTGGAAACAAAGGATCAGCAAAATGTATCCATGGAGGAGGTACATTCGTATGGCCAATCATTCAGGACTATGCCTACCTCAGCCTCACTCCTATCTCTATTGATGCAAATCTTACTAACGCCCTCTCTCGTCAGAACATCCGTGTTGACGTGCCAAGCCGTTTCACAGTCGGCATATCCACCGACCCTGAATACATGAATGCTGCTGCCGAGCGATTGCTTGCTCAGACACCTACACAGATTCAGGAACTTGCCCGTGATATACTGTTCGGCCAATTGCGTTTAGTTATTGCAACTATGACGATTGAAGAACTCAACAACGACCGTGATAAATTCCTCGAAGCCATCAGCGCAAACGTTGAAGTAGAACTGAAGAAAATCGGTCTGCGACTCATCAACGTAAACGTTACCGACATCAAGGACGAAAGCGGCTACATCGAAGCACTCGGTCGCGAGGCTGCTGCAAAGGCTGTCAACGAGGCAAAGGTACGTGTGGCTGAGCAAGATAAAGTCGGTGAGATTGGTAAAGCCGATGCACAGAAAGACGCACGAATCCGTACCAGCGAAGCCAATGCAAAAGCCGTGCAAGGTGAAAATGCTGCAAAGATTGAGATAGCCAATTCTGACGCAACACGTCGTCAGGCTGAAGCCGAAGCATCAAGAAGAGCTAATGCTGCTGAGAAGGTTGCTGAAGCACGCGCCCTACAGGAAGCCTATGCTGCACAGAAAGATGCCGAAGAAGCCCGTGCCGACCGTGAACGTTCCACTCAGAACGCCAATGTCATCGTTGCTCAGGAAATTGAAAAGAAACGCCAAATCATCGAAGCAGAAGCCGAAGCAGAAAAGATACGCGTAAAGGCAAAGGGTGAAGCCGACGCAATATTCGCAAAGATGGAAGCCGAAGCAAAAGGTTACTATGAAGTCCTCACCAAGCAGGCAGCAGGTTACGACAAGATGGTACAGGCAGCAGGTGGCGATGCCGACAAGGCATATCAGTTACTGCTCATCGAAAAACTGCCAGAACTCGTTGCCACTCAGGTAGAAGCCATCAAGGGAATCAACATCGACCATGTAACAGTTTGGGACAGTGGCAATAGTGCCGACGGTAAAGGCTCAACAGCCAATTTCCTTTCAGGCTTGATGAAGAGCGTACCTCCATTGCACGACCTGTTCAACCAGGCAGGTCTCGACCTCCCAGAATATCTTGCAAAGAAGAAAGCCGAAACCCTAGAAGCCGAAGAACTCCCTTCTGAAGACTGACGCTGAAAACTGACACTACAACAACGGCTCAGTGGAAATTTAGTAGAGACTATTTAGACAAAAACAGAAATCAAAAATGATACTTCAGGTTCACGATGAACTCGACTTTAGTGTAGTGTCAGGCGAAGAAGAAAAACTCCAGCAAATAGTAATCGGAGAAATGCAGAATGCCATAAAACTGTCCGTCCCTCTCATAGCCGATGGAGGCTGGGGCACCAATTAGCTCGAAGCCCATTAGGCATTGTTTTGACATATTTTGGCACTGGTACATCTTTCCGTGGGAAGACAAAGTCAAGAAGGAAAAGCCACTGTGGCTTAATATAAGATTTTCCAAAATTCATGAAAAGCCGTGTAATTTATGTAATTTATGTAATATTTTCACAAATTTTAACCGATTTGAATAACCCCCCCCTGCCGCCGTCTCAATTGTGGAGTTAAGGAGCTCAAATGCCAAGGCATTAATTGATAATTGACAATTGACAATTGATAATTCACAATAGGAGTTAAGGAGTTAAGAAGTTTCAATTGTGGAGTTAAGGAGTTAAGGAGTTAAGACAATAGTTGTGAGGGCTATATCCTGGTTGTGGGTTATCGGTTATGGGTTATCGTTATTATGGGTTGTTTGGTTGTCAAGGGTAATGTCTTAACTCCCTTTAACTCCTAATCAATCTTCTTTAACTCCTAATCAACTGAAGCTTGCGTCATCGGCTTGCCGCTTGGCTCGTCCAAGAAAGTTGAATATCGTTATAGACGCGTCGATATTTCCATGCAGTCAAAAGTGTTAAAAAATGACACAAATTACATAAATTACATGCGTTTTCACCGATTTTGCACGTTTTTCGCCGCAAAT
>JAZLKO010000034.1:0-23278 GCA_045597685.1 Prevotella sp. | reverse complement strand
GTTGTTTTTGGTTGTTATATCGTATCATACTGCAAGTATTTTCTGTGCAAAGATACTAAAAATCTTGCATATAAGCAAATAAATAAACAATGATCTTCTTGATAATTAGTTAATTAACGTTAATTCAGTGAACCCTAAGTACTTTTGCTAAATCTGCTTGACTGACATACGGATTCTTTAACATCATTTGTAAGAGTTTGATGTGGGTATCTGTCATAGAAAAACCTTCTTCTTTTGCTTTTTCTATGACATTTTCTATGACACAATTCTGTTTTTCTATGACATCAGGCACCTTTTCTATCAACTTTTGATGGTTTTCTGTCAACTTTTCTATGACATCAGGCACCTTTTCTGTCACCTTTTCTGTCAACCCAACCTCATGCTTGTTGACAGTAATCTTCAGTATGAAGGCATCAAGATGAACCTTTGGCTCAATGGTATTGTTGACGGCAAGTTCACGATAGATACGGTCCATGCCCTCACCAAACTCCTTGACATATTTGTATGCCTTGAGGTATTGGGCGATCTTGGGATTGCGTGAGAAATGGGTGCGACGAGTCTTGTCGGACACACCGATAGCAATCGTGCCTCCATCGGCATTAGCCATTGCCACAAGGGGAACGGCCAATGCCTTTGGTTCTATCCGCACACTCTTGCAGTCGAAAGTCTGTCCTTCTTTCCTTGTTATTATGTCTTCTACTGTTACCGCCATATTGTTGTTCCGTTTATCATCCAAATGTCACTCCCTATTATCAATCCAAGTACAGTTGCGCTGGCCAGCCACTTATTGGTCTTCTGCCTGTCGGTCAAGATATTTAGATTCTTTACCATCGTGACATTATTATGAAATATGTGGTGCAAAAATACAAAATTTTACTCAAACTCCATACTTTTAACTTATTTTTTTGAGAAAATCCATGCTTTTTATGATGTATTACGCACTTTTTCTATTATTATTATTAATATTTTTGCGGTACAAACTCTGCTGCGATGGTTACCGCTCGCCACTCTCCCCCGCATCCTCAAGAGTATCCTCCTGCAAGGTCACACCTGCAAGATTGACAGCCTCGGCATCTTCTCCCTCTCGTTCGACCAGAACAAACAGCCGCAGGTCAGCCGACTCAATCTCAAGTTAGCGATAAGGCTTACTCTACTCATCTATACGTGCACTCGGATTTGGTGTACCCTATCTATACCTGATGGCTACCTTATCTAAACCTTAAAGAAACCATATAAACTCCTTAACTATACCTTGGAGGTTGCTTTAAGGTTGCTTTAAGGTTGCTTTAAGGTAGAGAACAGACGGAGGTCGAGTGCTAACATCTATTGTTAAACTTAAACCCGAATCAGTCATTAGCCTTATGATGATAATTGATTTGATTTTTGAACAGATGTATTGCAGCTTTGAGGGCGCAAAAAAGTGATGAAATCGGGAGAATTATGGAAGGATGATTGACGGTATATGATCGAGAATGGAAATAAGTTCGTTGCTTGTTTCGGCACGGAGCATTTTGATTTTTGTTTCGCGGAAATTCGGTATTCCTTTGAATAATGGGGAGGATGCCAAATGGCGGCGGGTGTGAAGAATACCACGATACTCGTCAATACGGTTAATGTTTATCTGTAGCAATTCTTTGAGAATATTGATTTTCTGTATTGTCGTCAAAGGGCTATCTATACCATTGAGATAATTTCCAATGTCCTGGAAAATCCAAGGTTGACCGAATGTGGCTCTTCCAACCATTACTGCATCCACACCATACTGTTCGAACCGTTCTTTTACCATTTGCGGAGTGGTAATGTCGCCATTGCCAATGATAGGTATTTTCATGCGAGGATTCTTCTTTACCTCACCTATAAGAGTCCAGTCAGCTTCGCCTGTGTACATCTGTGAACGTGTACGTCCATGAATGGTCAGGGCTTGTATCCCACAATCTTGCAACTGTTCTGCCAAGTCAACAATTACCTTGTTATTCTGGTCCCAGCCAAGACGTGTCTTTACGGTCACAGGCGTTTTTACGGCATTGACAACATTTCGTGTTATTTCGAGCATGAGAGGAATGTTTTGCAGCATTCCTGCACCAGCACCCTTTGAAGCAACCTTTTTTACAGGGCAACCAAAATTCAAGTCTATGACATCAGGACCTACACTCTCTACAACCTTGGCAGCCTCGACCATTGACTCTACACTCTTTCCATAAATCTGAATGCCGACAGGACGTTCTTCATCATTAATCTGGAATTTGCTGATGGTGCTTTTTATGTTACGGATGACAGCGTCGGCATTGACAAATTCCGTATAGACCATTGATGCCCCAAAGCGCTTGCAGAGCATGCGGAATCCCACATCGGTAACATCTTCCATCGGTGCAAGGAAGACAGGATATTCCCCAAATTGCAGTTTGTCGAATAAGCACATTGGCAATTTACAGATTTAGTTAATTTACAATTTACGGATTTATTATTTACAATGGACAATGAATAATGAGTAATGAGGGAATTCCTAATTATCAATTGTCAATTGTCAATTATGCACAGTGCATTGTGCTTTATCCTTTGAGTATTTTTTTTATGTCGTTTAGTTTATTGAGGGCTTCGACAGGCGTAAGATTGTTTATGTCGAGTTCGATGATTTCGTCGCGTATCTGGCTAAGCACAGGATCATCCAACTGGAAGAACGATAATTGCGCACCTTCCATAGGAGAGTTCAGAGATGCGAGTTTTGAATTCAGCATAGAGTCTTGCCTTATGCTGCTTGTACTGTCTTCCAAATGCTGGAGTATGATGTTTGCTTTCTTCACTATGCTTGGCGGCATACCTGCCAACTGTGCAACATGAATACCGAATGAATGTTCAGAGCCACCGCGTTCAAGTTTGCGAAGGAAGATTACCTTACCATCAATTTCCTTGACGCTGACATTATAGTTTTTTATACGCTTGAAACTCTTTTCCATCTCGTTGAGTTCATGATAATGTGTGGCAAAGAGGGTACGTGCCTTTGCGCGTGGCTGCTCATGCAGATATTCCACAATAGCCCATGCTATGGAAATACCATCGTATGTGCTTGTGCCGCGCCCCAATTCGTCGAATAGCACGAGACTGCGTGGTGAGACATTATTAAGAATGTTTGAAGCCTCACTCATTTCAACCATGAACGTAGATTCACCGAGAGAAATATTGTCGGAAGCACCAACACGAGTAAAGATTTTATCCACCAGTCCTATGCGGGCACTTTCGGCAGGAACAAAGCAACCAATCTGTGCAAGCAAGACTATTAAGGCAGTTTGTCTCAGCAGTGCCGACTTACCAGCCATGTTCGGACCCGTGATAATCATTATCTGCTGTTTGGCAGTATCAAGATAGACATCATTAGGAACGTAGCGTTCACCTATTGGCAATTGAGTCTCTATTACAGGATGACGCCCTTGTTTGATATCTAAAACATCCGTATCATCTATAATAGGACGAATGTAGCGGTTGCTCTCTGAAACTTTTGCAAAAGAAAGAAGACAATCAATAACTGCTACTATATTTGCATCCACCTGGATAGGAGTAATAAACTCTGCCATGTCGGTGATGAGTTCGGTAAAAAGCCTTGATTCTATCGAAAGAATTTTCTCTTCCGCACCAAGGATTTTCTCTTCATACTCTTTCAGTTCTTGAGTTATGTAACGTTCAGCCTGAGCAAGAGTCTGCTTGCGAATCCATTCATCAGGCACCATATCTTTATAGGTGTTACGCACTTCAAGATAATATCCGAACACGTTGTTATAGCCAATCTTAAGACTGTTGATTCCTGTTTTTTCTATTTCATTCTCCTGAAGTTTGAGCAGATAGTTTTTCCCATCATGTAGAATGCTGCGCAATTCATCAAGTTCACAATTATAACCATTTCTTATTACTCCACCTTTGTTGACCAAAACAGGAGCATCAAGAGCAATTTCTTTGTCGATTCTCTCGCACAGACTGCTACAGGTATCTATTTTGTCGCCATAATGTTTGAGCTGTGGATTATCGGCTTCCTGACATGCCTGTTTTATGAATACCAACGCTTGCAGAGCATTTTTCAGTTGGAGAATATCTCGCGGTGACACTCTGCCAACTGCCACTTTAGACACAATGCGCTCAAGGTCACCAATAAGGTTGAGATTATTCTCTACGACTTCCCTAAATTCAGGATTACGGAAAAAGTAATCCACAATTTCCAAACGCTCATTTATCGTCTTGACATCCTTCAGAGGGAACATAATCCAGCGAGCAAGCATTCTGCCTCCCATCGGAGTGGTGGTTCTGTCAATAACATCTTTCAATGAGCATCCGTCAGGATTCATTGGAGCGAGCAACTCAAGATTTCGTGCGGTGAAACGGTCGATTCTTACATATTTCTCCTCTTCTATTCTTGAAATTGACGTGATGTGGGCAATATGAGTATGCTGTGTGAGTTCAAGATATTGCAAAATAGCCCCACTGGCGATAATGCCATTTTTCAGATGGTCAATACCAAAACCTTTCAAACTTTTCACAGCAAAATGATTGAATAGCCTTTCTTTAGCGTTCTGCTCTGTAAACACCCAGTCGTCAAGTTCAAAGCAGCAATATTTAGTTCCGAAATTGTTTTCAAAATCATGCTTACGGTTTTTATCGTAAAGCACTTCTTTTGGAGCGAAATTAGTCAGCAGTTTCTCAATGTAATCGTATGTCCCTTCAGCCGTTAGGAATTCTCCCGTAGAAATGTCGAGCAATGAAATGCCACACCCAGTTTTCCCAAAATGCACGGCAGCAAGGAAATTGTTTTTCTTGTGTTCGAGTACATTATCGGCAAGTGTCACTCCTGGTGTCACAAGTTCGGTAATACCACGCTTTACGAGTTTTTTCGTAAGTTTTGGATCTTCAAGTTGGTCGCAGATGGCAACACGCTTGCCAAAACGGATGAGCTTTGGTAGATAAGTGTCTAAAGCATGATGCGGAAAACCTGCCATAGCCGTACCAGAGGCAGTGCTACCGGCAACGCTGCTTCTGCGTGTCAGGGTAATGCCCAAAATCTTGGAAGCTACTTCAGCATCGTCACAATAGGTTTCGTAGAAATCTCCACATCTGAAAAGCAGCAGAGCATCAGGATGTTTTTCCTTCAACTCAAAAAACTGCTTCATCATCGGAGTTAGCCCATCTTTATCTTTCATGAATTGTTTAAATCGTAAATTAATAAAATCTGTAAATCCGTAAATGGTTACTATTGTGGGTTAAACCGAAAACCTGCAACCCAAAACCTACAACCAATTATGTTTTTTACATCAGAAATACTTAATTTCTGTGCCTTCGATTTCGCTTAACAAGAGATTTGCCAGACGCGATGTGCCAAGACGGAACCATTTGTTCGTGCACCATTGCTCACCAAGTACTTCTTTCACTATCGTATAATAAATAATGGCATCCATAACAGTGTTTATACCACCTGCAGGCTTGAAACCAATCTGTATTCCTGTCTGATCGTAATATTCTTTTATAGCCTGACACATTACATATGCAGCTTCTGGGGTAGCCGACATTTTTTCCTTTCCCGTAGAAGTCTTGATGTAATCGGCACCAGCATACATTGCCAGGATTGAGGCTTTCTTAACATTGCTCATAGAACCAAGACAGCCTGTCTCAAGAATCACCTTCATAGCGCAATCACCACAAATCTGCTTCAGTTCGCTGATATCATCACAAACACCTCCGTAGTCTTCGCTCAGGAATTTACCAACAGGCATTACAATATCAATCTCATTGGCACCATCCTTTATGGCAAGAGCCGTTTCGGCAACTTTCACTTCGATTACAGCCTGAGAAGAAGGAAAACTACCTGATACACAAGCAATATTTACTCCCTCAACATCGAGAGTCTCCTTCACAACATTGGCAAAACAAGGATAAACGCATATTGTCGCCACATGAGGTAAGTTTGGATAATCGCCATCAAAATCGTTCACCCTTTGGGTAAAAGCCATTACGCTACTATCCGAATCAGTAGTCTTCAGGGTGGTCAGCTCAATACTTCCCATCAGGAACTTCTTAACTTCCAAATTGTCATTTTCGGGAACCTTCTCCGCAAGGATTTTCTTTACAGCAGCCTGCACTTCTGCATCGCTGATGTTCGTGTTGTACTTGTTTAAAGCTTCTTCATATTTACTCATCGTGTTGTGAGTGTGAAGGTGTTTGTTGCCTTCGATTTCTTTAGAGTATGCCATAATTTCTATTCTTTGTTTTTAGTATCGATACAAATTGTTACTGGACCATCGTTCACAAGCGAAACTTCCATTTCAGCTCCAAACACACCTGTGCCAACAGGTCTGCCGAGTTTGGCCATACAGGCATTGCAAAACTTATCATACAACGCTTTTGTGACAGCAGGATTTCCAGCTCTGAGATAAGAAGGACGGTTCCCTTTTTTGTAGGAAGCCCACAATGTGAACTGGCTTACAATCAGCAACTCACCATCGGTGTCAAGAACGGATTTGTTCATCACCCCATTCTCATCGTTCATGATGCGCAGATTGACAATCTTGTTTGTAAGCCACTCAATATCAACCCCGGAATCATCTTCGCAAACAGCCAATAAAATCAGCAATCCATGGTGAATTGACGATTTCACCATATTGTCAATTTTGACAGAAGCCGATGTCACTCTTTGTATAACAGCTCTCATTGTTTTGCAAAGGTAAAAAAAAGCATGTGCATAACAAAATTTCCCTCAAAAAATTTTAAATAATTAACAAAGACGCTCTGACGCAACACTTAATATACTATAAATCAGTAATTTAGTTTAACGTCGATTTATGACCTTATGATTTATATAAATTGATTAAATCATTGATTTTCAGAAGTTTTACGACTATTAAAGTCTTTAGAGCCTTGGGTAAAACTCACTTTGACTACATTAGTGACATCAATACGCACAACCACCTACTATGTACCTTATAACCCCAAACACCCAAAACAATCATTTGCGTTATTATGATAATGACCGTTTGGGGTTAAATAAATAAGTGTTAAAATGAGAAAAAGCAGATAAAAAGTTCAGTAAAAAATATCACAAATGTTCAGGCAATTGAAACAACTTTGTACTATTGCTTCCTTTGATAAGTATGTAGCGTCCTTGAAGTTGTGACTGTCTGATTGCGTCTCTAACATCATCGACATTTTTGAATTTGCGAAAATCACAATTCGTCTTTGCGAATTCACTACCCACAAGCCAGCACTCAATCTGCGTTTCTTTGATAAAATCCACCACTTTCTGATGTTCCTCAGCACTTATATACCCCAATTCACGCATATCGCCAAGAATAGCCATCTTGTTCTCAACTTTCATGTCGCGGAAATTCTTTAATGCTGCCATCATACTTGTAGGGTTGGCATTGTAAGCATCTATAATCAAAGTATTCAAATCTGTCTTCTTCAGCTGTGAGCGGTTGTTGGACGGGGTATATTCTTCCAAAGCCTCACATATCCTATCATCTTCAACCCCGAAATAATGTCCAATTGTGGCTGCAGCGAGTGCGTTGTCGATATTATATGCACCGATAAGTTTCGTGCTGATTGTCTTACCTTGATATTCCATGCGCAAATATGGGTCGCAAGCTATCATTCTGCCATTATTGCCATAACGAATCAGATTCAGTCCTTGGCTGATTCCCATCAGATATTCATTGTTTTCATTGATGAAAACATTTCTACTGCCCTTGCGCAGGAAATCATACAGTTCACCTTTAGTCTTGATTACACCTTCAAAACTGCCGAAACCTTCTATATGAGCTTTACCAACGTTTGTGATTATTCCAAAGTCGGGTTCAACAATCTCTACCAGAGTTTTTATTTCTCCAGGGTGGTTAGCTCCCATCTCAACAACGGCAATATCGTGCTCTTGCGTCATTCGCAATAAAGTCTTCGGTACGCCTATGTGATTATTGTAATTCCCTTGCGTATAGAGTACATTTAATTTTTTAGAAAGTACTGATGAAATCAGCTCTTTTGTGGTAGTCTTACCATTCGTACCCGTTACTCCGATAATGCGTATGCCTAATTGATGGCGATGATAGTTTGCAAGCATTTGCATAGTGGTAAGTACGTCATCAACCAAAATGATTTTCTCGTCACAAATGCCATCAATCTGCTCGTCTGTCACTGCATAGCTACAACCTTTATCCAAAGCCATTGAAGCATATTCGTTGCCATTGAAATTGTCACCCTTCAGTGCAAAAAAGATACTGCCTTTTGGACATTCACGACTATCAGTAGTGATTATCGGATGTTTACAAAAAATACTGTATAAATCACTGATGCTCATATTTATAATTTACTATTTACTATTTACAATTTAACTCTGACTGCTGACTCTGACTGCTGACTCAAGGCTCATGTCTTAACTCCTTAACTCCTAATCAAATGAATTTACAATTTAACTCTTTACAATTTCTTTGCACTCAGTCCATAGACTGCTATGTAGGCAAAAGCCAATAATGGCAACAGGAAACCTAATGCCATGTTGACCTGTCCGATGAGTCCCATGAAGATTGGGAATACGGCTCCACCAACTATACACATTACTAAATAGCTTGAAGCCTGTTTGGTATGTGCTCCCATGCCTCTTACTCCTAATGCAAATATGGTTGGGAACATTGTGCTCATGAAGAAGAATGTCAGGAACAGCCCTATCAGCGATACCGTAGGAATCTGTGCTATTACCAACCCCATACATATTGTTGCGAGTATTCCAAACAATGCCAGTAGTTTTGCAGGAGCAATCCACTTCATAAATAAAGAACTGAGCAGTCTGCCTATGAAGAACAATCCCATTCCACCGAAACTGAGCAGAAGTCCTGCTGTTGCTTTTGAGATGCCAGAATCAAGTTCAGTGACATAATTGATAAAAAAGCTGTTTACTCCTGTCTGCGCTCCAACATAAAGAAATTGTGCAATCAGGGCATACTTAAAATGCTTATGCTGCCAGATGCTTCCCGTAGCCGTTCCTGCCTCCAAGGCGGCTGCTTCGGCTTCAGCAGCCATTTCTTTTTCTGGAAGTTTGATAAACACAAACAAAAGGCATACAAGCAATACTATTATGGCAACAATGATATAAGGTTTTGCAATATCAAAACTGGTTCCTGTTCCACCAAGTATGAGCCATGTACCGATGAGCGGACCAACTATCCAACCCACGCCATTGAATGCGGCAGCAATATTTATGCGTTGTGCAGCACCATCCTCTGTTCCCATGCCTGTGGCACAAGGATGAGCTCCGTTTTCTATAATACACAATCCGCAAGCAAGAATGAACAATGCCGCAAAGAACGGATAAGGCGAATTTGCCATTGAGGCAGGAACAAATAGCAGTGCTCCGAAAGCAAAGAGCAATAGTCCTGTGATAAGTCCTTTTTTGTAGCCAATACGCCGCATAATCAAACCAGCAGGCAAAGCCATTATGAAATAGCCTATATATACTGAAAACTGTACGAATCCCGATTCGGCTTTCGACATGGCGTAATTGTCTTGAAACTGCTTGTTGAGCACATCCAATAAGCCATGAGCGCATCCCCATAGCAGATATAATGTAGCTATCAGAATAAATGGGAATAGATAGTTTGTCCCTGTCTTACTTTTAAATAAATCCATATTTTTATTTACGGTTTACAGGCTTAGTCTAAATGAAAAACTTCTTCCATATCAGCCCACCATTCACCTTCTGCGCGATTGGGAACTGGTGTCTGACAAGGCATGCAAACATCCCACCAGCGCTGAGTTTCTGGATCGGCAGCCATCTTTGCCATGTCTGCCTCATAATTGTCACCAGTATATTCATAGTAACTGAACAGGAAACCGTCTTTGTAATAAATACTATAGTTTTCGAGATGGCACTCTTTTATCATTTCAATGACCTTTGGCCATACTGCTGAATGGAGTTTTTTGTATTCTTCTAATTTTCCAGGTGTAACTCCGATAACCTGTCCGTAGCGTTTTTTCATTTTTTGTTCTATTTTGTGGTTTGATTCTTCTTTCACTGCTTGGAATAATGCTTCGATATTTTCTGGTTTGATGTCAGGGAGTACAGCTTCGTGCGATGGAGAGATTACCAATCCTGTAGGGAATGCTTTTTTCAAACGATACACGTCTGCCCTGACTTCTTCTGGTTTGCCGTTTACAAGCAGATACTGTGCATCTACTCCTCCGAAGAAACTGCCATGATTGCCAAAATCGGTAGCGAGTTTTTCGGCTTGCATATCTTTTGCCTTTGCCTGGATAGGATGGATGGTATCTATACCTATATCAAACAAATCATCGATAATTGGATAAATACTGCCGCAAGAATGGTGGACAACCACCAACCCGTAGCTTTTTGCTTGATCCACTAAAGCTTTTGTACCTGAGAACACAAACTTCCGCAGACTATCAGGGTCAACCATCAGTCCATTTTGAGAACCGAAGTCGTTGCCTATCAGCACGGCATCAAGGTATCCTTTGGTGGCTTCATAGAAAATCTCACCG
The DNA here is from genome assembly GCA_045597685.1 of Prevotella sp. Classification (GTDB taxonomy): domain Bacteria; phylum Bacteroidota; class Bacteroidia; order Bacteroidales; family Bacteroidaceae; genus Prevotella. Next base: position 12,760 of record JAZLKO010000034.1, on the reverse strand, counting down.
CAGTCAAGATAAAATTTTGTTATTCTGTCGATTACTGCTTGGTACATTTCGGGGTAGAGCATCATTGTCACTAATGCATTCTCCATTCCGAAGGCAGAACAAGAGTCCTGAAAATGTGCTGCCCACATAATACCCATGCGTGCCATGTCGGCAGGAGCATTTTTCGTCAATTCACGGCATTTGTTGAAGTCTATGTGTTCTTCGGGATTCGGCCATGGAAAAGTCTCAACCAACGATGGGTCGATCATATTCTCGAAAAAGCCTGGTGCAGTCAGAGTGCGTTCATCCTGAGCTCCGCCAACTCCGCTTTTTGCAAATGCTAAAGAGCAACCTATATCGTTGGTTGGAGGATTATCGTAAGGTACGCATATAGGATACACATCATCGTCAATAATGCGTTTTAGTTCGTCGATGCTATTTACCTTAAAATGTTTCAAAAGGTTTGGAATGGCAGATGGAACAGGAAGTCCAAGCCATGATGCAGGCCTGTCAACGGGTTGACGTCTGACTGTGGAAAAAAATCGTTCGCGATGTGTCATTGTCTTAAAATTTGGAACAAAAGTATGAAAAAACTGCGTTTTTTAATTGACAATTGACAATTGATAATTGATAATTATGTTTTTTTATTAAAAAATCATAAATCCCTAACCTCTAACCTCTAACCTCTAACCTTTTTTACTAATTTTGCAACCATAAATTATGACATTATGAATAAATTTATTGCATTGGAATATAAGCTTTATTCCATTGATGAGTTGGGAAAACATCTTAGGGAACAAACATCTGAAGGTAATCCGTTCTCGTTTATTAGTGGTTTCGGCTATACACTTGAAGCTTTTGAAAACCAAGTTGATTGTCTTGAAACAGGTGACGAATTTCATTTCCAGTTAACACCAGAGCAGGCTTACGGTGAACGTGAACAAGAGAGGATTCTCACTCTCGATCGTAGCATCTTCCAAATCAATGGTCATTTTGACAACGAGCATATTTATAAAGGTGCAGATGTGCCTATGCAGAATGAAGATGGTATGCGGCTTAATGGTCATGTGTTGGATGTAACTGACGATACGGTGATTATGGACTTTAATCACCCATTGGCTGGTGAGACTATTGAATATGTTGGCAAAATAGTGGAAAGCCGTGAAGCTACAGAAACGGAAATAAAAGGATTTATCAATTACTTTACACACGAGAACTGCGGATGTGATTGTGAGCACGATCATGACTGTGGTGGTGGGTGTCATCACGACCACTGCGGCTGTGGACATTGTAAATAAACGACCAAATACAACAAAATGAATACATTTGGAAGATTGCTTCGTCTGACCACATTTGGTGAGAGCCATGGCATTGCTGTAGGTGGCATAATTGACGGTTTCCCTGCTGGTATTGATATTGACATGGAGTTCATCCAAAGTGAAGTAAACCGCCGTCGCCCAGGTAAAGGCATTGGCGTTTCACCTCGTAAGGAAGACGATATCGTACAAGTGCTTTCTGGAACTTTTGAAGGCAAAAGCACAGGCACACCTATTGGTTTTATCATCATGAACAACGACCATCATTCGGAGGATTATGAGTTGTTCAAGGATGTGTTCCGTCCTGGACATGCCGATTTCACTTATCAAGAGAAATATGGTATTCGCGACTATCGTGGTGGAGGCAGGGCTTCGGCACGTGAAACGGTTTGCAGAGTAGTAGCTGGTGCATTTGCGAAGTTGGCATTAAACACAGTAGGGATAGAGATTATTGCCACCGTGGAAAATGAGGAGCAACAAATGAAACGCATTGAGGAAGCCATCACACAAGTTGATTCTTGTGGCGGAGTCGTAAGCTGCATAATTAAAGGATGTCCTGTAGGATTAGGCGAACCAGTATTTGGTAAACTCCATGCTGCATTGGGGTCTGCCATGTTGTCGATAAATGCTGTCAAGGGCTTTGAATATGGCGAAGGTTTTGCCGCTGCCAACATGAAGGGCTCAGAGCATAATTTTGCAAGAACAGGTGGAATGCTGGGGGGTATTACAGATGGTACAGACATTAATTTCCGCGTTGCTTTCAAGCCAATCCCGACATTAGGAAAAGAAGTCAAAGGACGTCATGATGTTTGTGCTGCTCCACGAGCAGTGCCAATAGTAGAAGCAATGGCAGCATTGGTGATACTTGATTTCTATCTGGTACGTTGCTCACAGACGTAATGTCGAAGACTCTAACCTGCATTATTCAAAAAGGCTGAGTAGTTTCTATAAATTACGTTTTTTATTAAAAAATCTTAAAATTTCTCTAATCTCTAACCTCTAACCTCTAACCTTTTACTATCTTTGCATCGCAAAATGTTTGGCATCACAAGATTATTGGGATAAAGCGGACTTTGCAAAATATAAATCTTAAACAAGATTGATCAGGGGGTTTCAGTTTAAATACTGAGACTCTGTTCTTTTTTGTTTCTTTGGTGGGGTCTGGTCCACCTTTAACTAAGTATTTGAAATAACAACGTAAAAATAAAATATTATGGCACATATGTCTAAAGAGGGCTACGAAGAATTAGTAGCCAAATTGCATAAATTGGAAACAATTGATCGTCTCGCAGCATCTGCAGCTATTGCAGAAGCACGCGACAAGGGTGATTTGAGTGAGAATTACGAGTACCATTCAGCCAAGGAAGCACAAGCAAAATTAGAAGCAAAAATCAATAAGCTAAAGGCTGAACTCATGGAGGCTAAAATAGTTGATGTTTCACGATTGAAAGGTGATGTTGTACAGATTCTTTCGAAGGTTGAAATGACAAACATGAAAACTCAGACTAAGATGAACTATACTATCGTAAGCGAAAGTGAGGCTAATTTGAGAGAAGGTAAGATTTCCATAAAGACACCTATCGCCCAGGGATTGCTTGGCAAAAAAGTTGGCGACATTGTCAACATTTCTGTACCTACAGGAATATTGGAGTTAAGAATTGACGCAATATCATTGTAAATCAGTAAAAATATGAGTATCTTTTCAAAAATAGCCGCAGGAGAAATTCCAAGCTACAAATGTGCAGAGAATGAAAAGTTCTATGCTTTTCTTGATATCAACCCACTTGCAAAAGGTCATACGCTTGTGATTCCACGCAGAGAGGAAGATTATTTCTTCGACCTCACCGATGATGAACTGCAGGAAATGATTGTATTTGCAAAACACGTTGCCAAAGCCATAAAGGAAGCTTTTCCATGCAAAAAGGTTGGCATGGCTGTGCTGGGATTAGAAGTGCCTCATGCTCACATTCATTTGGTTCCAATGGTGAGCGAAGGCGATATGAATTTTGCAAATGAAAAGCTTAAACTTTCAGATAATGAGTTTAAGGAAATAGCGGAAAAAATTCGTAATAACTTTTAACCCAAATCGGTCATTAGCCCATAACAGCCTAATGACCGATTTGAATTAAGGTGTGTTATATAAATTCTAATCGCAATATAATTTATAGAAGCCACTTTAAATAAATTCTTTATCATATTTCACTTGTGCATCGTTGATGTATTTTCGGATGAGTTGTGATGAATACTCTTTTCTGCATACAAGCAATACGTCATTTTTATCAATCACAACATAGTCATTCAGTCCATTCAACACTGCAAGTTTCCCCTTGTCTATCATAATAATGCTATTCTGGCAGTCGTCCATTATTGCTTTTGAATTTAGGATAACATTCTTTTCTTCATTTTTCGGCAGAAGTTCATAAAGATTATGCCAAGTTCCTAAATCAGCCCAGCCAAAGTTGCAGGTCATCACATACACATCGTCAGATTTTTCTAACACGCCATGTTCAAGGCTCACATTCGGATATTGGGAGAAATGCTGATACATAAATTCATCTTCTTCCTCAACGGTAAGATTAGGATATTTTTGGCGAATATCTCGGAAGATAGATGGCAAGACCTTATTTACAGCATTCATGATGCCATGCGCTGTACTGATGAAAATACTTGTATTCCAGAAAAACTCACCGCTTTCCAAGAATGCTTTGGCAAAATCCAGTTCAGGTTTTTCAGTGAATGATTTTACCCTATACACATTTTTCACAGAACTCTCACTACCAATTTGTATATACCCGTATTCTGTTTCTGGTCTTGTTGCCTTTACGCCAATAGTCAAAAGTTTCTCTGTACCATCAACAAACTGCAATCCTGCGGTCATGTCTTCAGAGAATTTCTCTTCATTCATTATCATCAAGTCTGCAGGAATTGCAATGATGTTTGCATTTTCACATCTGTCATTGATTTTAAATGCAGCCCACGCCATACACGGGGCAGTACCACGTTGCACAGGTTCGGCAAGAATGTTATTTTCTTTTATCAAAGGCAGTTGCTCCTTGACTAAATCCACATACGACTTATTTGTGCTGACTAAAATGTTTTCAGCAGGAATATATCTGTTCACGCGCTCAAACGTTTGTTGTAGTGATGTCTTTCCCGATCCAAATAAGTCTATGAACTGTTTTGGAAGATTCTCTTTACTGCATGGCCACAAGCGTTTGCCCTTACCACCAGCCAATATCACACAATAATTTTTAGAAGTATTCATAAATATAGAATTTTGTCTTAAGTTAGTAAGTAATTGCATCTGCAAAGATAATGAAAAAGTATTATGGTATTGCAAGTTTACAGGTTTATGGTTTAAGTTTTAAGTTTTTTTTTAATTTCAAATAAAAAACATCGGTTCTTTTCACAAAGAACCGATGTCAAAAACCTATTTTCAATTAACTAATTTTCAGTTAAAAACTGGAATCGGATTTCCTCCTCCAGTAACCCACCCGATGGTGGGATGAGATTTTTACGACTGCTTCACAGCACCCGTTGTCTTCTCTTGACAAAATTAATCTCTATACCTAACTAAAAAACTAACCTATTAACAAAATTACTACTAACCTAAAACAATCTATTAACCTTTTGATGGTGCAAAGGTACAACACAAATATTGTGTGCGCAAACAATTTCGTGAAATATTTGCGTAAAAGAACGTTTTATTGATATAAATCAATTTGCGAATAAGAATTTAGTAAATTTGTTATCGCACACACATATAAAAGTGTTATGAAAACATGTATTTCTGCGACACAATGACAAAATCGGCTATTATTGCAATATTTCCAAGGCTTTTTGTACAGTCTTATTGCTTTCATTCATTATCTGAAAATAATTAACCATCTCCCATATATCGCGTGCAATAAGAGCCTTGAGTTGCAATTTCAGTTGTGGTAATGTTTTTTCAAGTTCTTCTTTATCTGCTGGTTTTATGTGTTCTTTTTCTGCCGCAGATATTATGTCGTCAATGAAAGATTGAGGTATTTCATATTTTTGTCGGAACGTTTCAAAGTCTGGATAAAGTTTTTCTAAATTTTTACGGTTTTTATCAATATACTTCAGACTTTGGTTAATGATGACCGACTTTGCCGATATTTCTCTATGGAATTTTGTATAAATTGTCGTATCCAAAGGAATGAAATGATCGGGCATTATCCCACCACCGCCATAAACCAAACGATGCTGGCGCAAAGTATAGTATTTCAAAGAATCGGCAAAATGAATACTATCTGCATTTGTAAGTTCTCCATTTTTAAGACGGTTCAACACATCCATTGAATAACTTTTCTTGTCGCCTTTTTCATAAAACTTCTGTATGCATCGTCCTGATGGGGAATAATAATGTGCCACAGTCAGTCTTATCATGCTGCCATCTGGTAATTCTATTGGTCGCTGCACCAGTCCCTTCCCGTAAGTGCGTCTGCCTACCACAATACCTCTATCCTGATCTTGAAGTGCCCCTGTAACGATTTCCGATGCTGAGGCAGAATACTCATTCACTAACACCACTACCTTTCCGTCTTGCAGTTGTCCGTTGCCTTTTGCTCTGTAGTCAGTATCTTTGTATTGGCGACCTTTTGTATAAACAATCATATCGCCTTTCTTCAAGAATTCGTTGGCTATTTCAATGGCTGGTTGCATATATCCTCCCCCATTTTCCTGCAAGTCAAGAATCAAATCCACCATGCCATCATTCTTCAACTTTTTGACTGCACTCATAAACTCATCGTAGGTTGTAGCACCAAAACTTTCTATACGGATGTAGCCTATTCCTGGTCTTATCATATAAGCCGCATTTATTGAATATACAGGAATTTTGTCGCGCGTAATAGTGAACTGAAGTATGTTCTTGATTCCTCGGCGAACCACCCCGACTCGCACTTTTGTTCCCTTTTTGCCACGCAACTTCGACATAATTTTTTCTCTTGGCATCTTGATGCCTGCTATTGACGTGTCATTCACTAACACGATTTTGTCGCCAGCCTGTAGCCCGACTTTTTCCGACGGTCCTCCACTGATGGTTTGAATCACAAGCAATGTATCTTCCACAATATTGAATTGAACACCAATACCATCAAAATTCCCATTCAATGGTTCAGTCAGTTGCCTAACCTCCTCTGGTGTAGAATATTGCGAATGGGGATCTAATTTGTCAAGCATTCCTATGATAGCATCTTCAACAAGCTTGGCTTCGTCAACACTATCAACATACAATGCTTTTATCGTCTGCTCGGCAATCTGCAATTTTGTTGACGGACTATTCCTATCAAAACTGAATTTCAGTTGTGCCAAACCTTGTATGGTAGCAGTAAGTATTATGATGGCAAGAAATAATCGTTTCATATTTGCTGTTGTACGATTATTCAAACAATGTCTGTTCGGCATTAAATATTGATTTCCCTAAATGCTTATATGCCTTTTCTGTTACTTCTCTGCCGCGAGGTGTCCTGCGTATAAAGCCCTCCATAATCAGGAATGGTTCATACACTTCTTCTATAGTACCAGCCTCTTCGCCAATAGCAGTAGCGATAGTATTCAGTCCAACTGGACCACCCTTGAACTTATCTATTATTGTGGTGAGAATCTTATTATCTATTTCATCAAGCCCGAACTTGTCTATATTAAGGGCTTCAAGTGCAATACGTGCTATTTGGGTATCAATCTCGCCGTTACCTTTCACTTGTGCAAAGTCACGTACACGTCGCAACAGGGCATTTGCTATTCTTGGCGTTCCCCTGCTCCTGCGGCTTATCTCTATAGCAGCCTGCTCCTCAATAGGAATATTAAGGATATTTGCCGAACGTACAATGATTCGCTTCAATATTGCATAATCATAATATTCCAGGTGCAGGTTTATTCCAAACCTTGCACGTAGCGGAGCAGTAAGCAGTCCGCCACGTGTGGTAGCGCCGACAAGTGTAAAAGGATTAAGTCCAATCTGTACACTACGGGCAGAAGGTCCTTTGTCTATCATGATGTCTATCCTGTAGTCTTCCATTGCAGAATACAAATATTCTTCCACAATAGGCGAAAGACGATGTATTTCGTCAATAAATAGTACATCGTTCGGCTCAAGCGATGTCAGCAAACCTGCCAAATCTCCAGGTTTGTCAAGAACAGGTCCACTTGTCACCTTAAATCCTACTCCAAGTTCATTGGCAATAATATTGCTCAATGTGGTTTTTCCCAAACCTGGAGGACCATGGAGCAACGTATGATCAAGCGATTCTCCACGCTGTTTAGCAGCCTCAACGAATATCTTCAGGTTTTCCACAATCTTGTCCTGTCCGCAGAAATCATCGAATGTCAAAGGTCTGAGTGCCTTTTCCACATCCTTATCAACAGATTGTGCTTTTGTATTCCTTATATCAAAGTTATCTTCCATTTAAATGCAAAGGTAAGAAAAAACTCTGTTTTTTAATTGATAATTGACAATTGACAATTAATAATTAAGATTTTTTAACCCCACCAACTAAATTCTGGCGAACTCAGCTTTATTGAATAAAATCAAAATGCTTCGTTTCAAAATGACCTCGACTAAAAAATAATTTACGGTTGTCAGTTGTGCCTCCTGAATTTTGAAAGGTTTTCGCACCTTCATCTAAGGTATATCGAAGGTATATCGAAGGTACATCGAAGGTGAAACACCTACATAAAGGTTCGATAAAGGTTCGATGTGGGTTCGATAACCCTATGAACACCTTACGATGACGCTTTTATATGGGTGAGTAGTTACTAAATTCCGCGGCTCAACCTTTTTGGCTCACTCGCAAAACGCAGTGTATTCAATAAGATCAAAATACTTTTGATGGTATGATGTCTGCACTTTGTGCATACAAAATGGAATGGAAGATTGGTTGATACAACGCTTTCGTTTGTTGCAGAATCCGTATGTTGTCAAAGAACCGTATTGCCGCTGTAACTGTAATATAGGTAACATCACCTGTAGTTTATCGAATGCTTAGCGATTACCGCATTACTTCAAGCAAACGGAACAAAGGACATCCGCAAACATCAGATTCTCGGAGTCAATTATGAACTCATTGACGAACTGATGTTCGCGGATGAATTTGTTTTAGCGGATAGGAGAACCGTCCCAACTATTCATAATGTTTTTTGTGGGACGCAGAACCTGTCCCTGCGCCCCAACTATTTACCAATCGTCATTCTCGTTACCAGATATACCATTTGTTACAGCATTTCTTATCTTATCTATTGTAGCATGCATATAAGCATTTGTCATCATAAACGCCTTGCATGCCGTTTTTTCATATTTTGCACCATCTACGAATGGAAATGTTTCTTTAATCAATACATTTTCTGATCCAGCTTTTAGTCCTTTCGCATCGTATATATCTATAATATAGTAATCAATAGTTATACTAATACGAATTTTCTCTTCCTTTATATCTATTTTGATAACAGGTTTTACGTTTGCTTTATAGTTTGCTACAATTCGGTAGTTTGATGCAATTTCACGATATAATGTTTGACATATTATGCATCCTTTGTCTTTGTCATTGAGCTGTATTACAGAATTAGCATCGTTGAAAGAAGATGAAACCCAATAATTTATCATTGTGTAAAGGCTTTCCTTTGTCTTGCCAGGGCATTCTATAATTTCAGTATAGATAAGCCTGTTACTATCATCGAACTTAACAGTCTTTGATAACTCCTGCATAACAGGCATAAGCTTCTTGATTTTCATATCTTTGTATTCAGATATATACTTCTCTATATCATTCGGGGTAAAGATCTGACAAAATGCATTTGTATAAGTAATCAATACGATACCAATTAATACTAAAATTCTTTTCATACTATAATAATTTTAATTGTTCCTTAATTCTACAACACTATCTTTTTTACTTTTTAAGGATACTGAACAACAAAAAGTTCTTGCTTGATACAGTCGGCAGAGCCGAGCGTCCCAGGATTTTGCCATATTAGAAAATTCGCCTAACTTAATGGGTCACGGAACCTATCCCTGTGCCCCTCTGTCCCTGTACCCCTTACAAGTACCATGTCTTTTTATCCAATATTCACACTTTTCTCCATAGTTCGCACTCACTTTTGCGACCATATACATTCACACTTCTGCTTCGTCCAGAGCTTTCTATACGCAAAGCATCACGATGAATACTCAAGTATTTACCCATTAACTTATGAGCACCTTCTACATACTTATAATTTGATATCAAGTTTTGATAAGCTGATGAGAACATTCTTTTATATGCATCGATAAAACTATGTGTATCAAATTGTTTCTGAAGTTTTTCTATTGTGGCAACCACATCACAGAATGCCATGCAAGTATCAATCTTTCTCATGTTATTTTATCTAAATTCCGCAACACTATTAATTAATGTATATTAATTATTAAGCAACGAAGAATGCTTCGAATTATGCCAAATTAGAAATCTTACATGACTTAGTGTTGCTTTTGAAGCCATGTGAAAAATCTAAACGGCATAGTAAAAAGGTACGAATAAAATCTGTTCAGCTCATACCTTTTGGTAAATTAGTAAATTTGCTAAATCGGTTCAATCTGTTTCAAGATGAGGCACTGATGCCTGTCATTGTATTGAGTTAATTACCAAATTCTGTCGTTATATGGTGTGTTTTCTACACCTTGTGATTGCAACTTACGGACTAGATAATTTAGAGGTTCTTTCCATACCTTTTTGAACCATTCAGAGTGACCGAACCACTTAACGAGTGTAGGACTTATTACGTAGTAAGTGTGAATGAATGCACGACCATACCAGGTTTCTGCAAGAGTGTTGTCACGGAAACGGCGGAGCGTCCAAACTTCTGGACAATCGTAGGAGCCATAAACAGCGGTAGCAACATAACAACCAGAAGTATCAATATCTGGAGTTTGATAGGAACTGTCAAACTTTTTTATCTTTTCAACATAATCAAGAATTATTTTCTTATTACCTTCTTTGTCGTTTAATATAGTTATATATGTTCTGTGAATTTCAACAGCTTGCTTCCATGAATTTGATGCAATAACACCAAAGGTATCATCAAAGCATTCAATGACTTTATTTCCAAAAGTATAAAAAATATCCGCAGAAGCTGATGCATTATTAGCGTAATCTTGCGTGAAATTATATTGAATTTGTCCATCTATTCTATCATAGTGATTTTTTGCAGCATTAAATAACATGTTTCCTATAATAGATACCCTATCCGAGATTTCTTCAATAATTTTGCTCTGTTCCGCTGTATCTGTTATATTGTCCTTAACAAGAATCAAGACAAAGCCAATACAATTTGTTATGCTATTTGCTGCACTTAAAATTTCGGCAATTGTGCATGACATCGCCTTAAAATAGACAACATAAAAATTAGCTTCCCAACTGCTGGGGTCTTTTACGAGAATCATGTCATAGTACTTTGTGGCATTTTCGCTATTTTCACTATCCTTCGCCCTTCTTGCAATTTCATACAGATTCTTTAATTCGTCAGAAGTATCCACCTTGACAGTACCCTTTACATCGACGGTGCCTTCCACCATCATTTTCTTTGCCTCTTCAACGGAATATTTTGTTCCGCATGACTGGCAAACGAAGACACCATCCTGCTTTAACAGGTTGGTACTTCCACACATTTCACATGTTAATGCCTTCATAATGTTATTTATTTTTAGAATTAATAGTTGTTATTGAATTAGAAGCAACTAAGAGCAACACCTCAAGAACAAAAATTATTAACGCGACTATTACGAACCAATTGTTTGTCAGTTCGTTTGGCGCAAAGAATGCTGTTAACCATTCACCGATTGTAGCGATCGAGAACAACGTGTTGAGAGAATAACGATAAGCATCGCTAAGTTTCAAGCATTGCACAAGTATCAGAATGATAGTGCTAATCATCACAACTGCACAACCTTGTAGCATAGCCATAGAGGAATAAACCTCAATCACCAATGACAGAATAACGTTCAAGAGAATCATCAATCCTCCGGAAATAAGAATTACTTTCTTCATATCCTTAAATATTGATTGGTGGAGGAACAGGAGCACCTGCAAGATGTGCGAGTTCTGGAACCGTACTCAACTTAGCCCAAGTTGCCATGCCAGCTGTCCAAACAAGTGTATCACTATTTGCCATTCCATTCTGCACAAGAGAGGCAATCTGCTGAACTGTAAGGTTAGGCATTTGCGAACCATTGACGTATGCGTAATAAGTTGTTTGATGAGGGATTGACGGAGATATGGGATTTGTGTTCATTGTTTGCTTAGCAATGTCGCCCATTGCATTACCAACACCTACTCCAGCACCAAGTCCTGCACCCATTGCCAGCATTTGACCACCTGCCCCTTCGTTACCAGCAGCGGTTTGAAGCACATCAAAACTTCTCTCCATTTGGTAAACGTCACGCCCCGTAATCGTAAGACGTGCGGCAAGGTCTTTCGCTTTCTTCAATCGAATAACACTATCATCATTCTCAGGCACATTGATTGACATAATGGCAAAATCCACTATACTAATGCCATACTTCTCAAATATGTTGTTGAGTTGTACGTTTAGTGTATCTGCCATAGTCATCAGTTGAGTATTGATGTCTAACACGCTTACACCCTCATTGATAATTTGTTGTGCAAGCATTGTGTTGAGCGCAGCAATCAATCTACCCTTGAAATACAGGTCAATCTTGTCTGCGGTAAAGTTACTCATATTACCTATGAGCGTTTCAAGGAAAAGTCGAGGATTACTGATACGCAAGCCATATTGTCCATGCGCACGTATGGGTACAATTATTTTATATTTAGGGTCTTCAAGCTGGATGGGATGAGGTGTGCCCCATTGAATATCAAGTTTGGAGATTTGGTTGATGAACCAAACCTCTGCCTTGAAAGGAGAATCTCCTCCAAATGGAATATTTACGAGATTGTTGAGAACGGGAATGTTTTCCGTCTTTATGGTGTAAGTTCCAGCCGTAAACTCATCGCATACGACACCTCCCTTTACAAAAAAGGCAGTTTGTGAAGGATATACTACGAGTTGTGAGCCTATCTTCAGATTATCTGAAGGAAACTTGTGACAAAATTCACCATCGATAATGTCACATTTTACAACGTCTATTATTGCCATAATTTTATGATTGATTAGATGATTATTGTTTGTAGGCATCATCTATCTTCAATCAGTATGGCTTTGTTTGATGAACACATAAAAAGGACGTGAATGTTCTTACGGTCATCAGGGGCACAAGCCTAGGAATGTTATGGACCCCATCCCAAAATAAGAATAATGCTCACGCCCTATTGGGTAGGGTGTTCAAAACAGATATAAAATCATGTTCGAAAAAGCGTTATGTTTCAGTGCTTTCATATTACTGTTTTTTAACACTTTAGGCAACAAAATAGTTCTTTAAAAATTTGTATAATTCGCTGATTTTTAGTAAC
>JAZLKO010000033.1:0-18706 GCA_045597685.1 Prevotella sp. | reverse complement strand
AACAACTTGCCACACATCGTGAGATGAGAAAGCGCGAAACCGCCGTATGCCGAACGGCACGTACGGTGGTGTGGGAGGTCGGTAAATGTGAAAGTAGGAGGCAAATGCCTTTTTATGATTAGCATTTACCTCCTACCCAATGTTTGTAGGTGGGTTGACTATTTAGCCAATGCCAAAGCTACGTTTACAGCACATGCTACCGTGCAGCCTACCATTGGGTTGTTGCCCATACCGAGGAAGCCCATCATTTCCACATGTGCAGGTACTGAACTTGATCCTGCAAACTGTGCGTCAGAATGCATACGACCCATTGTGTCGGTCATACCGTAAGAAGCAGGACCAGCAGCCATGTTGTCTGGGTGAAGAGTACGACCAGTACCACCACCTGATGCAACTGAGAAGTAAGGTTTGCCTGCAAGGATGCGTTCTTTTTTGTAAGTGCCTGCTACAGGATGCTGGAAGCGTGTAGGATTTGTTGAGTTGCCAGTGATGGAAACATCTACGTCTTCAAGCCAAAGGATAGCAACACCTTCGCGAACATCGTCAGCACCATAGCAGTTGACTTTTGCACGTGGACCATCGCTGTAAGCAATGCGCTTTACAACTTCTACCTTGCCTGTGAAGTAGTCGAATTGTGTTTGACAATAAGTGAAACCATTGATGCGGCTGATAATCATGGCAGCATCCTTGCCCAGTCCGTTAAGGATGACGCGGAGAGGGTTTTTGCGAACCTTATTAGCCATTTCAGCGATTTTGATTGCGCCTTCTGCAGCAGCAAAACTTTCATGACCTGCAAGGAATGCAAAGCATTGAGTTTCTTCGCGCAGCAGACGTGCAGCCAGATTGCCATGACCGAGACCAACTTTGCGGTCGTCGGCAACACTTCCAGGAATGCAGAATGCTTGCAGACCGATGCCGATTGCTTCGGCAGCATCAGCAGCGTTCTTGCAACCTTTCTTGATTGCTATGGCACTACCGCATACGTATGCCCATTTAGCATTTTCAAAGCAAATCATCTGAGTGCCTTCACAAGTTTTGTAAGGGTCGAGACCTGCCTGTTCACATATTTGTTCTGCTTCTTCGATTGAAGCAATACCGTTTTCGTTGAGAGCAGCAAGAATCTGCTTCATGCGACGGTCTTGTGATTCAAATTTAACTTCGCGCATAATAATTATTCTTTACGTGGGTCAATAGATTTAACAGCACCTTGCTCTTCGGTTGTGCGACCGTAGGTTCCGGTTGCAGCCTTGATAGCGTCGGCATTACTCATATCTTTCTTGAGAGCGTCCATGAGCTTGCCCATGTGAACGAACTGATAACCGCAAACCTGGTCGTCTTTGTCGAGAAACATCTTTGTGATGTAGCCTTCTGTAAGCTGGAGGTAGCGAGTTCCTTTTGCCTTTGTGCCATAGAGTGTACCTACCTGAGAAACGAAACCTTTGCCAAGGTCTTCGAGTCCTGCACCGATAGTCAGACCGCCTTCAGAGAAAGCACTTTGAGTGCGTCCATAGACAATCTGAAGGAAGAGCTCGCGCATAGCTGTATTGATAGCATCGCAAACGAGGTCTGTGTTCAGAGCTTCAAGGAGAGTTTTTCCAGGAAGAATTTCAGATGCCATAGCTGCAGAGTGAGTCATACCAGAACATCCGATAGTCTCCACAAGAGCTTCTTCGATAATTCCATCTTTTACATTGAGAGAGAGTTTGCATGCACCCTGTTGAGGAGCACACCAACCGATACCATGAGTCATACCAGAGATGTCTTTAATCTCTTTTGCCTTCACCCACTTACCTTCTTCAGGTATTGGAGCAGGACCGTGGTTGGGTCCTTTGGCAACACAGCACATGTTTTGTACTTCTGTTGAATAAATCATAATGTTATTTTATTAAGTTATAAATAAATGGTAAATAGTTATGGGGTTCTTGTGGCCAAAACTAATAGCTTCTGGCAATGATTACTCTTGCCTTGCTTGGTTTGCCTGTCACCATGTCAACACCTGGAGTCTGTTCGTAGCCGAATGGCACGCAACGGATAGTGGCTTGGGTTTCTTCCTTAATCTTTGCCTCGGTCTCGGCTGTGCCGTCCCAATGGCAGAGGAAGAAGCCTCCGTTCTTGACTTTTTCTTTGAATTCTTCGTAGTTGTCGCACTCGTAAATCTTGGAGTCGCGCCAAGCCTTTGCTTTTGCAAGCATGTTCTTCTGTATATCGTCGAGCAGAGTGATAACATAGTCGGCAATGCCTTCAAACTGACGACTTTCTTTTTCCAATGTGTCGCGGCGCATAACCTCTATGGTACCGTTTTCTAAATCGCGAGCACCGATAACCAAACGCACAGGAACACCCTTCAGTTCGTAGTCGGCAAACTTGAATCCAGGGCGTTTGTTGTCGGCATCGTCGTATTTAACACTAATGCCAGCATTTCTGAGTTTTTCGATAACAGGCATGATGGCTGCATCGACGGTAGCTTTCTGCTCACCTTTGCCAGCGATAGGCACGATTACCACTTGGATAGGAGCCAATGCAGGAGGCAGCACCAGACCGTTGTCATCGCTGTGAGTCATAATCAGAGCACCAATGAGTCGTGTGCTGACACCCCAGCTTGTAGCCCATACAAATTCTTCCTTGTTCTCCTTGTTCAAGAATTTCACATCGAAAGCCTTAGCAAAGTTCTGACCGAGGAAATGGCTTGTGCCGCTTTGCAGAGCCTTTCCGTCTTGCATCATGGCTTCGATAGTGTATGTATCTAAAGCACCAGCAAAGCGTTCTGTTTCGCTTTTTACACCCTGTACAACAGGTACCGCCATATAGTTCTCGGCAAAGTCGGCATAGACTTTAAGCATTTGCTGAGCCTCTTTTTCTGCTTCCTCACGAGTGTCGTGAGCAGTATGTCCCTCCTGCCAGAGAAATTCCGATGTGCGGAGGAATGGGCGGGTGCGCATCTCCCAGCGCATCACGTTGCACCATTGGTTGCACATAAGTGGCAGGTCGCGCCATGAATGAATCCAATTCTTATAGGTGTTCCATATTATAGTTTCAGATGTTGGGCGGACAATCAGCTCCTCTTCAAGTTTTGCTTCAGGGTCAACAACAACACCATCGTGAGTCTCGTTTGTCTTCAGACGGTAGTGAGTGACTACAGCACATTCCTTTGCGAAGCCTTCCACATGCTCGGCCTCGCGACTGAGAAACGATTTTGGAATGAGCAAAGGGAAATATGCATTTACAGCACCAGTAGCTTTGAACATTTTGTCAAGTTGTTGCTGCATTTTTTCCCAGATAGCGTAACCGTAAGGTTTTATCACCATACACCCACGCACAGCACTCTGTTCTGCCAAATCAGCCTTTACAACCAGGTCGTTGTACCATTGGCTGTAATTGTCGGCTCTTTTTGTTAAATCCTTTAATTCTGCCATATTTTTATGTTAGTTTATTCCTATTTATTTTTTTAGCGCCGCGAAGGTAATAAAAAAGGTTAGAGGTTAGAGGTTAGAGGTTAGAGTTTTATGATTTTTTAATAAAAAAACTTAAAACCTCAACGATAAAACCTTAAAACCGCAAAACCATAAAACCTTTTTTATTATTTTTGCGGTGAGTTTAATTCACAATTTATGAAAAAGTTTTTGTTTTCTTTTATCATTGTCATTGCCAGCGCATACTGCTGGGGACAAGACACAGTCAGAGTTGCTTGTGTAGGCAACAGTATTACCTATGGTCACGGAATAAAAAATCGTCTTCATGATGGCTATCCTGCCGTACTCGGACGGCTGCTCGGTGATGGTTACAAAGTTGAGAATTTTGGAGTCAGCGGCAGAACGCTGTTGAGCAAGGGTGATCATCCTTATATCAAGGAAAAGGCATACAAGGATGCATTGGCGTTTAGTCCTGACATAGTGGTCATCAAATTAGGAACCAACGACAGCAAACCTTTCAATTGGGTGTATAAGGATGATTTCAAGGCAGATATGGAGGCTTTGATAAAATCGTTCCAGAATCTGAAAACAAATCCGAGAATAATTCTTTGTCTTCCTATTCCAGGTGATAATGATGGCTGGAAAATTAACGACAGCACCATAACAGCTGCAATAATACCTTATACGAAGCAAGTTGCAAAGAAGATGAAAATTGAAGTCATAGACCTTCACACCTTCTTTATGCCTTACAAGCATCTTCTTCCAGACGGAGTTCATCCTGACGAGGATGGTGCTGCGCTGATGGCAGGTGAAGTTGCAAAAGTGATTCTAAAACGATAACGATAACCGCAAAACCGCAAAAAATAAATATGGAAAAACTAAGAGTTGGAATTATTGGTGCAGGATGGATTGCTCATAGGATGGCAGAAGCCCTTGCACCACGCAAAGAAGCCTATGTATATGCTATTGCATCACGTTCTGAGCAAAAGGCGAGAGACTTTGCCGCTGAGTATGGTATAGAAAAAGCATACGGTAGTTATGAGGCTTTGGTTGATGATAAAAATGTGGATCTTGTGTATATTGCAACCCCACATTCTCATCATTACCCACATACACTACTTGCCTTACAACATGGCAAGCATGTGCTTGTGGAGAAAGCATTTACGGCAAATGCCCGTGAAGCGGAAAAACTCATCGCTTTGGCACATGAACGTAAACTATTTCTAACAGAAGCCATCTGGACACGCTACATGCCAATGTCGCACAAGGTGGCGGAACTGATGAAAAGTGGGATAATTGGTGAACCACGTATCCTTACAGCCACCTTATGTTATATGATGGAGGAAAAAGAGCGTATTCTTCGTCCTGACCTTTGCGGAGGTGCCTTGCTTGACCTCGGAGTGTATGTGCTCAACTTTGCACGAATGTATTTTGGAACAGATATAGTAAAGACTGTTACCAATTGTCATCTTGGTAAAACAGGATTAGACATGATGGAGAACATTTCGCTCAGTTATGCCGATGGCAAGATGGCAAACTTGCAAGCAGGCTGTCTGACCCTTAATGATAGGCAGGGAATAATCAGCGGTACGGATGGTTATATTCGAATCGATAATGTAAATTGTCCTAAATGTATTGAGGTTTGGCGCAACTACCAACTTGTAGAGCGTATCTCTAAGCCTGCTGATATGGTAAACGGTTATGAATATCAGGTTTTTGAATGCAAGCGGTGCATTGACAACGGACTTCTTGAATCACCAATGATGCCTCATGAGGAAACCCTTTCAATCATGCGACAGATGGATGCTCTGCGCAAAGAATGGGGCGTAGAATATCCGATGGATGCTGAAAAATAAACCTCCAATATGTTTTTATTAAAAAATCCTAAAAATCATAACCCATAACTCACAACTCACGACTATTTTCTTATTTTTGCACTTTCAAATAAGTAAATGGATGCATAATGGCTAAAAAATTTAAAGAATATAAAGGATTGAATCTTCCTCAGGTTAACAAGGAAGTGCTTGAAAAATGGGAAGAGCATGATGTATTTGGTAAGTCGATAACAACTCGTGAAGGCTGTCCGAGATTTATCTTTTTCGAGGGTCCTCCTTCTGCAAACGGTCTGCCAGGCATTCATCATGTGCTTGCACGAACAATAAAGGACACATTCTGCCGCTACAAGACAATGAAAGGTTTTCAGGTGCACAGAAAGGCAGGTTGGGATACTCACGGACTTCCTGTTGAACTTGGTGTGGAAAAAGAATTGGGCATAACAAAATCAGATATTGGTACGACTATTTCGGTTGAGGACTATAACCATAAATGCCGTACAAATGTGATGAAGTTCACTAAGGAGTGGACTGACTTGACAAAGAAGATAGGGTATTGGGTGGATTTGGATAATCCGTATATTACATACGACAACAAATACATAGAAACCCTATGGTGGCTGCTGAAGGAACTTTACAAGAAAGACCTTCTCTATAAGGGCTACACAATTCAACCATATTCACCAGCTGCTGGAACGGGACTCAGTTCGCATGAGTTGAACCAGCCAGGATGCTATCGCGATGTGAAAGATACCACCTGTACGGCACAATTCACCATAACCACTCCAAAACCTGAAATGTCGAGTTGGGGAACACCAGTGTTTCTTGCATGGACAACTACCCCTTGGACACTTGCAGCCAATTCTGCCCTCTGTGTGGGACCAAAGATTGACTATGTGGCAATACGCACATACAACCCTTATACAGGTCAGCCAATTACTGCTGTGCTTGCTGAGGCAAGAGTGCCTGCATACTTTAACAAAGAGGCAGAAGGTTTGCCTTTTGAGGAATATGAGAAGGGTAATAAGCTTATACCTTGGAAGGTTGTGGGACGGTATAAAGGTGCTGATCTTGTAGGTATGGAATACGAGCAGTTGTTGCCGATGATATTGCCAGTCAATCCGAGCAGAGCATTCCGCGTGATACCAGGTGACTATGTGACAACCGACGATGGTGCGGGTATTGTGCATATTGCTCCAAACTTTGGTGCCGACGACCGTATGGTTGCATCAAAGGCTGGAATATCAGGCATTTACATAATAGACCGCAAGGGACAGAAACGTCCAATTGTGGATATGGAAGGAAAATATTATCTGATAAAGGATATTGACCGCAGCTTTGTTGAGAAATATGTGAATACTGCTATGTGGACACGCTATGCTGGCAGATACGTGAAGAATGCTTACGATCCTGAACTGACCGATAAAGACGAGACATTGGATGTGTCAATTTGTATCGACCTCAAAGAAGCCAACAAGGCTTTCAAGATTGAAAAGCACGTGCATAACTATCCACATTGCTGGCGCACGGACAAGCCAATCCTGTATTATCCGTTGGATTCATGGTTTATCCGTTCAACAGCCAAGAAGGAAAGAATGTTTGAATTGAACCAGACAATAAACTGGAAACCTGCGACAACTGGTAGTGGACGTTTTGGAAAATGGCTTGAGAACTTGAACGACTGGAATCTTAGTCGTTCACGCTACTGGGGCACTCCTCTGCCTGTCTGGCGCAATGCTGAAACAGGCGAAGAGATATGCATTGGCAGCTTGCAAGAACTATACGATGAGATGGATAAATCAGTAAAGGCAGGATTTATGAAGAGCAATCCATTCCGTGATGCCGATTTCCATCCAGGCAGTATGAGTAAGGCAAACTATGGAAAGATAGACCTTCACCGTCCGTTTGTAGATGAGATTATCCTTTGTAGCGAAAGTGGCAAGCCAATGAAGCGTGAAGCCGATTTGATAGATGTGTGGTTTGATTCAGGTGCAATGCCATTTGCCCAACAGCACTATCCATTTGAACACAGCAAGGCAATTGACGAAAACAAGGTTTTCCCTGCCGATTTCATAAATGAAGGTGTTGACCAGACTCGTGGCTGGTTCTTTACTCTGCATGCCATCGCAACAATGGTAAAGGATAGCGTGGCTTTCAAGAACGTGATTTCTACAGGACTCGTGCTCGATGCTAAAGGCGAGAAGATGAGTAAGCGATTGGGTAATGCCATAAATCCTTTTGAACAGATTGAGCAGTTTGGTAGCGATGCCGTAAGATTCTATATGATTACAAATTCTGCACCATGGGATAATCTGAAATACAATCCAGCAGGTGTGGATGAAGTGAGAAGAAAATTCTTCGGCACGTTGTACAATACATATTCATTCTTCGCCCTTTATGCCAATGTAGATGAGTTCGACCCAGCAGCAGAACTTATCCCTATAAATGAGCGTCCTGAAATTGACCGCTGGATTCTTTCAGAACTCAACTCTTTGATAAAGGGTGTTGACAAGGCATTTGATGAATATGAACCAACACGTGCGGGACGACTGATTGATAAGTTTGTGAACGACAACTTGAGCAACTGGTATGTGCGCCTGAATAGAAAACGTTTCTGGGGTAGTGCTATGAGTCAGGATAAGTTGAGTGCATACCAGACTCTATATACTTGTTTGCTTAATGTGGCTAAGTTATTAGCTCCGATGTCACCATTCTATGCTGACCAGTTGTACCATGACCTTACAGGTGGTGAAGAAAGTGTACATATTTCAACATTCCCAAAGGCTGATGAAAGCGTAATAAATGTTGGACTGGAAAAAAAGATGGAACTGGCACAGCAGATTACGAGCATGGTCTTGGCATTGCGCCGAAAAGTTAATATAAAGGTTCGCCAGCCACTACATTGCATAATGATTCCTGCCACACCAGAGCAACAGAAATATATTGAGGAAGTAAAAGGACTCATCCTGAACGAAATTAATGTAAAGGAATTGAAGTTTATTGAAGGAAATGGCATTCTCGTAAAGAAAGTGAAATGCAACTTCCGTGTGATGGGTAAAAAGTTTGGCAAGCAGATGAAGGCTGTTGCCAATGCTATAGGCGAACTGACGCAGGAACAGATAGCTACACTTGAGAGTGCTGGAACACTCGATTTGACTGTCGATGGCAGCCAGTTACAGATTTCTGCCGAAGATGTTGAAATAATCAGCGAGGATATTCCAGGATGGCTTGTTGCCAATGAAGGACTTGTGACAGTGGCTTTGGAAGTGGAACTGACCGATGAACTGCGTAATGAAGGTATGGCTCGTGAGATAATCAATCGTCTGCAAAACCTCAGAAAAGACAAGGGACTTGAAATTACAGACAGGATACATATCTATATAGAGTCAAACACTGCAACCGATGCTGCAATTGAGAGTTATTCAGAATATATAAAAACACAGGTATTAGCCGATTATATAAGTATAGAGAGTAACAATGGTAACGAAATTGATTTTGATGATTTTAAACTTAAAATACATATTGTAAAAATTTAATACTCTTCAGTTATGGCTAAAACTATAAAACCAAGAAAATCTATCGAAAAAACATGCTATTCAGATGCTGAATTGGCAGAGTTCCGCGTGATTATTGAAGAAAAAATAGCATTGGCTCGTCGTGATTATGAGCAGATGCGTCGCGTACTTATGAATGAGGATAGCAATGATGTCAACGACACTGCGCCTACTTACAAGATTCTTGAAGAAGGAAGTTCTCCTCTGTCAAAAGAGCAGTTGATGGAAGCTGCCGCACGTCAGCAGAAGTTTATTCGTGGGTTGGAAGCTGCACTTATCCGAATAGAGAATAAAACGTATGGCATAAGTCGCATATCAGGCAAACTCATACCAAAAGAACGCTTGAGAGCCGTACCTCATGCAACAACCTGCATAGAGGATAAGCTCGGAGAAACAAAGAGGTAGAAAAAAAAGATTGTGAGCAACAGAAAAAAGGGTATTTTGGCAATAGTGATAATTATTGCCGTGTTGATTATAGACCAATACATAAAAATATTGGTGAAGACTAATATGCACCTTTATGAAAGCATACGTGTCTTTGACTGGTTTTATATCTCCTTTATCGAAAACAATGGTGCAGCCTTTGGTATGGAAATATTCGGAAAGATGTTTCTTTCCATATTCCGTCTGGTGGCAGTAAGTATAGTTGGGTATTATATTTACAAAGAGATTAAACTCGAAGCCAAAACTGGCTACATTGTTTGCCTGTCACTTGTATTGGCTGGTGCAGCTGGCAATATCTTCGATTGTCTGTTCTATGGACTAATATTCAACGAATCCACACCTTATATAATATCATCATTCGTGCCATTTGGCGAAGGATACACATCTTTCATGATGGGCAAGGTTGTGGATATGTTTTATTTTCCGATAATAGAAACCAACTGGCCGTATTGGATGCCTGTAGTTGGTGGCGAACATTTCGTATTCTTCTCACCTGTATTCAATTTTGCCGATGCTTGTATCTCATGCAGCGTAATAACGCTTTTATTGTTTTATAGGAAAGAACTATCCTTCTTGTTATCAAAGAAAAAAGAAAACCAAAACGAATGAGGAAGATTGTCATAATAGTTTTCAGTTTTCTTGCTTTAACATATCTGTTTACGTCATGCCATGATGAAATAGAGCATGTCAGTATGGGAACGATGGAAGGTATCCTGTATGAATTCCATCTTGCGCAGAATGCACCAGAACAGTATAATGAAAATTATGACAAACGTCAGTATGATAAAAATGTCTATATAAATGCAATCTTCAGGAAATATGGTATAACAAGTGCCGAATTTGATAGTTCGATGGTCTATTATTACCGTCATAGCGATGAATTGCAGAAAATATACGAGAGATTGAGCAATCGCCTTAACAAGGAAGCAATAAATGTTGGCGGAAATGTTGCTGTTTCTAATACCAAAACTACCTATGGCAACACTGGCGATACGGCGAATATTTGGCTCTACGATAAGTTTTCGGTACTTTCAAACTATGCTCCGTTCAATAGAATCTCCTTTAATATGCACACAGATACCAGCTATTATGCAGGCGACCATTTCTGTCTTCAGTTCGACCAGAAATTCTTGTATCAGGATGGCTATAAGCGAGGAACGGTATTATTGGCAGTCAATTATGACAACGACAGTACGACTTATCAAGTGCAGAATTTCTCTCTCGATGGCAAGACGGTAATGCATATTTATACTCCCAAGGACTTGAAAATGAAGTCGCTGTCAGGTTTTATGATGATAAATAATGGTAGCAATGAAAGCAGCACCACCTTGAAATTACTAATATTAGAAAACATAGTCTTATTGCGAATGCATGAGAAGGAAGAATCAAAAAGTCAGGAAAATACAGACTCTTTGGTAAAGCCAGAAATAGTAAACAAAACTCTATGAAAAAGATAATCACTTTTATCTTGTTATTGCTGCCTTGTTTCGGCATCTTTGCCGCAACGGAAGAGCAACAAAACGTTTTTTCTGCCACTGACACTCCAAAACGCGAGTTTCGAGGAGCGTGGATTCAATGTGTCAATGGTCAGTTTTTAGGCATGTCCACCCAAACAATGCAAGCCGATTTGACTAATCAACTCAACGAATTGCAAAAAGATGGTATAAATGTGATTATTTTTCAGGTGCGCCCAGAATGTGATGCATTATACAACAGTAAATATGAGCCTTGGAGCAGGTTTCTTACAGGCAAGCAAGGAGTAGCACCGAATCCATATTGGGATCCTCTGCAATGGATGATTGATGAATGCCACAAAAGAGGCATGGAACTGCATGCATGGATAAACCCATATCGTGCAAAGACGAAAACAACTAATGAACTTTCACCTCAGCATATAGTCTCCACTCATCCTGAACGTGTTTTTGAGTACGATGGCTTGCAAATCCTCAATCCAGGATTGTCAGAAAACCGTAAATACATCTGTGATGTAGTGCAGGACATAGTTGAACGCTACGATGTTGATGGTTTGCATATTGATGATTATTTCTATCCATATCCTGTAGATGGAATAGCCATTCCTGACCATGTTCAATTCAATCAGTATGGTCATGACTTTCAAAACATAAAGGACTGGCGCAGGAACAATGTCAATATGTTTATCAAAGAGTTGTACGAAGTGATCCGCAGCACCAAACCATGGGTGAAATTTGGAGTTTCACCATTTGGAATCTATCGCAATAAGAAAGAAACCCCTGATGGCAGCAACACCAATGGACTCACCAATTACGATGGCTTGTATGCCGATGTGATGTACTGGTTGGACAATGGTTGGCTGGATTATTACGTGCCTCAGATTTATTGGCAGATAGGTCACGAACTGGCCGACTATAAGGAACTGATTTATTGGTGGAATGCACATGCAGGAGACAGGCTGCTGATAGTAGGTGAAGATGTTGAGCGCACGGTGAAATTTGCCGATGTCGATAATCCTGCAAACAATCAGCAGAATGCAAAAATGCAACTCACACGTTCTCTTCCAAATGTGTCGGGAACTTGTCTGTGGTATTCACGTGCTGTAGTCAACAATGTTGGACAATATGCCGACCAATTGAAAAAACTCTATTTCCGCAGTCCATCACTACAACCTCTTATGCCTTGGATGAATGAAAAGTCACCCAAAGCACCACGAAAACTTAAACCAGTGTGGACAGAAGACGGATATTTCCTGTTTTGGACAGCTCCAAAGGTCAAGGCAAAAAAAGGGGAAGAATGGCGTGTGAAGCCTGTGAAATATGCTGTATATAAATTCAGCAAAGGCGAAAAGATTGATGTTTCTGATGCTTCTCATCTTGTAGCAGTTACCCCAAATACGTTTATAAAACTGCCATACGATAATGGCAAGGTGAAATATACATTCGTAATCACGTCGCTCAATCGTACCGACAATGAAAGTAAAATAGCTAAGGAAAAAGTAAAGTTATGAAATACAAGGTGATTCGAGTAATGTGGTGTACGTTTGCAGGCTTGATAGGTTTGCTCGCTATACTTGTTGTTTCAATGTGGAATGGTTGGCTTGGTGGTATGCCTGATTTATATGAAATGCAGAATCCAATCGACAAGTTTGCTACACAGATTTACTCTTCTGATGGTAAACTCATGGGAACATGGAACAGAGTGGGTGCAAATCGTATTTACATATCTTATTACCAATTGCCTCCAGCCTTAGTGCATGGTCTCGTGGCAACAGAAGACGAGCGTTTCTACGAACATTCAGGTGTGGATTTTATTGCCCTCGGACGTTCAATAGTAAAACGTGTAGCCATGGGACAGAAAAGTGCAGGAGGTGGTTCCACCATTACTCAGCAATTGGCAAAGCAGCTATTCTCTGAACAGAGCCACACCACTTTGCAGCGTGCTATGCGCAAACCTTTTGAATGGCTGATTGCTATAAAACTGGAACGTCTCTACACTAAAGAGGAAATTATTACCATGTATCTGAACTATTTCGATTTCCTCCACAATGCCAACGGAATAAAGAATGCTTCCGAGATATATTTCAGCAAAGAACCTAAGGATTTGACAATCAATGAATGTGCCACACTTGTCGGTATGTGCAAAAATCCATCCTATTACAATCCTGTAAGATACAAAGACCGCACTCGCCAGCGCAGAAATGTTGTATTGCAGCAGATGTGCAAAAACGGGTATCTTTCTGAAAACGAAATGGTCTCATTGTCGCAAGAACCTCTCGTGTTGAAATACCACAAACTCGATCATCGTGATGGCATAGCAGTATATCTGCGGGAATACTTGCGCCAGATTATGATGGCAACAAAACCCGACCGCACAGCATACCCTTCATGGAATATGTCAAAATACTATGAAGACTCTCTTGCATGGGAAGAAGATGAACTTTATGGCTGGTGCAATAAAAATCGTAATAGCGAAGGCAAACCTTACAACATCTATACAGATGGTCTGAAGGTTTATACCACTATCGATTCTCGAATGCAGGAATATGCCGAACAGGCTTGCCGTGAACATGTTGCAGGCTATCTACAGCAATTATTCAGCAATGGCACAAGGAAATCTCCTTACAACAATATCTCCCAAAAGGAGATGGATGGTATCATGAAAAAGTCGATGCGCAATAGCGACCGCTATCGCAATCTGAAGCAATCAGGAATGGGCGAACAAGAGATTTTCGCAACGTTTTTCCAGCCAGTGCCTATGTCCTTGTTCACATATAATGGAGATAAGGAAGTTACTATGACTCCATACGATTCCATTCTCTATTATAAGAGCTTTTTGCGTTGCGGTTTCATGTGCATGGAACCTACGAATGGTGCTGTCAGAGCATACGTGGGCGGACTCGATTATGAGCATTTCTCATACGACATGGCAATGGAAGGTCGTAGGCAGATAGGTTCAACCATGAAACCTTATTTGTTTGCCTTAGCAATGGAAAATGGGTGGATGCCTTCTGATGTTGTACCTGCTTATCGTCAGACCTACACTTCAAGTGGTGAAGAATGGACTCCGCGAGGCACTTCAAGAGGTGCAATGTCTTTAAGGAGCGCTTTGGCATGGTCGAACAATCATGCGTCAGCATATCTCATGAGCAAGTTAGATCCACATCAACTGGTGGAACTTCTGCATAACTTCGGAATACGCAACGACAAGATTCCTCCATATATATCCCTCTGTCTCGGTCCATGCGACATAAAGGTCGGTGAAATGGTTGGCGGTTATTCAGCATTCATAAATCATGGTGTGCGCACAACACCAGTTTTTGTCAGCAAGATTGTTGATGGTCGCGGCAATGTTGTTGCAACATTCAAACCTCAGATGAACGAGGTCATCAGCTCTACAAGCTCATACAAGATGATAACCATGATGCGTGCTGTAGTTGATAATGGAACAGGACGTAGGATGCGTTCTTACTATTCAGGCGATATGATAGGAAAAACCGGTACCACAAATTCCAATTCAGATGCCTGGTTCATGGGCTGCACACCAGAACTGATATGTGGAGTATGGGTAGGAGGTGAAGACCGAGATATCCATTTTAATTCCACAATAGGGCAGGGGTCGTCAGCAGCGTTACCAGTAGTGGGGATATTCCTGAAGAAAGTTTACGGCAACAGAGATCTGCCATACGACTCAAGAATGGAATTTGATATCCCTAAAGATTTCAATCCTAATATGAAGAGTAATCATGAATCCGATGATATCGGAATCGACGAAATTTATGAATAAATGTTAAAAAAATATAAATTCCTCAAGCCTCAACCCTCAACCCTCAACCTTTTTTATTACTTTTGCACCCGATTTAAAATAAACCGCCCTCGTGAAGGGCAAATTATTAACACATTAAAAAATAATAAATGGCAACAAAAATTAGATTGCAGCGCGGCGGTAAGAAAGGATATGCAGTATATCGCGTAGTCGTAGCTGACTCAAGAGCACCACGTGATGGTCGCTTTGTTGAAAAACTTGGTACTTATAACCCTAACACCAACCCAGCCACAATTGATTTGAATTTTGAGCGTGCACTTTATTGGGTCGAGACAGGTGCGCAGCCAACAGACACAGCTCGTATGTTGTTGAAGACAATTGGTGTTTATCTTATGGTTCACCTCAAAGGTGGCGTTAAGAAAGGCGCATTCGATGAAGCTGAAGCTCAAAAACGTTTCGAAGCATGGAAAGCTAACAAGGAACAGGCTCTCAATGCTGTAGCAGCAAAAGATGCAGAAAAGAAAAATGCTATTAAGAAAGCTGGTCTTGATGCAGAAAAGAAAGTGAATGCTACTATTGCAGCTAAGGTTGCAGAAAAGAAAGCCGCAGCTATTGCAGCAGCACAACCAGTTGTAGAAGAAGTTCCTGCTGAGCAACCAGAAGAAACTCCTGCAGAGTAAAAAATGCTTTCAGCCGATAGCAATAATCTAAAAGCCCTCAGAAATGGGGGCTTTTTTACTCACAACCTCAAACAATAATATATTATGAATTCAAAAAATTTTATTTTCGAAAATGAAGAAAAATGGCAGGATGCTGGAGAAAATGTAGTTCGTCAGATAATGGGCTATAATGATGACATCATGCTCGTAAAGGTAAAGTTTGAGACTGGAGCCATAGGCACTCCTCATACTCATCCACACACACAGACAACCTTTGTTGCTTCAGGTAAATTTGAGTTTACTATCAATGGGGAAACAAAAATTGTTTCCGCAGGTGATGGACTCTACATGGAACCCGACGTGTTGCATGGTTGCAAATGCCTTGAAGCAGGACTGCTAATCGACACATTTGCCCCAATGCGCAAAGACTTCCTGAAATAACAATTTTCGGTTTTTAGGTTGAAATTTACCGCAAAACCGAAAACCAAAACGAAAATAATAACCTCAAAACCAAAACCCCCGGAACCCCCAGAACTCCCGGAACCTCCGGAATCTCCGGAACCTCCGGAAATTCCGCCCCCCCCAACAATGTGTTATAGTAAAAAATTGTTCGCTCTGTGCTGCATGCTCATTTCGTTGCCGGCTTATTCTGCAACAATAAATGACATCAGCCAGGCGATGAAAAGAGCAACCCACTTTATGATGGACTCAGTAAGCCATCAGGGTGGTTTCGTGTGGAGCTATCTGCCCGATCAGTCCCGCTGCTGGGGCGAAATAGAGGCTACTGAATCTATGGTGTGGATTCAGTCTCCAAGTACACCTGAAGTAGGAAACATCTTGCTGGAAGCCTATGAAGCCACCTCCGACGAGTATTATTATCAGCAGGCATGCAGGGTTGGCGATGTGCTTATCCGTGGTCAGCATCCAAGCGGAGGATGGAACTATTGCTTCGACCTTAATGGTGAAGAGTCGTTACGCAACTGGTATGCAACAATAGGGAAAGCAGCGTGGCGGCTTGAAGAATTTCAGCATTACTACGGCAATGCTACGTTCGACGATGAGGTGACTGCAAACGTAGGCAAGTTCTTCCTGAAACTGTATCTCACGAAGAAAGATGAAAAATACAAAGCCACACTCGACAAGGTGATACGCTTCGTATGCAATAGTCAATACGGCAATGGCGGCTGGCCACAACGATACCCTCTCATGTACAACCACCATTTCCGTGGAAAAGCTGACTATTCATCATTCATAACTCTGAACGATGAAGTAATTGTCGAAAACATAAGTTTTCTTAAGGAGTGCCGCGACAAACTGAAACTTTCTCATTTGGATGAGCATATCAGAAAAGCCATGTATCTGATTCCGCAGTTGCAACAGCCAAAGCCATACGCAGGATGGAGCGACCAATACACCCTTGATCTCAAGCCTGCCCATGCACGTTCATACGAGCCACGTGCGGTCAACACTGCAACAACCATGAACATGATTCGGGTATGTCGCGATTTCTTCGAAGAAACAGGCGATTCCATTTTTATTCGCCGTTTGCCTGAAGCCATTGATTTCATAAAGTCGCAGAAACTCGGTGCAGCCGATTTGGCAAAATGGAAACATCAGAACGGAGGCAATGCCTTTCTCGTACCACGATTCATCGACCCTGACGACGGAAAACCTTTATACATCCATCGCAAAGGCGCAAATGTTTATAATGGTGAATATTATGCCGATCAGGACTTGTCGAATACAATTGGCCACTACAGTTCTGCTGCATGGATAAATCCCGATGCCTTCAATGCAAAAAGTAACAGAAGGGATTCCCGCAGTTTCGAATTCAGAGCTGATGCCGACCGAATCATATCAAGTCTCGACGAAAACGGATGTTGGCTATCGCCTATCCGCCAGGTATCTAATGTGTATAAGTCAGCCGATGGCTATGTACCAAGCGAAACCGAAAAAAACAATCGTGAATTTGCTTCTACCGATGTTGGAGATGAATACGATACCTCTCCCTACACACCTAAGGAGCCAGTAATGGGCATTTCCACAAGAACCTATGTGTTCAACATGCAACAACTCATATCGGCCATGAAAGCCCAGCAGAAGCCCAGGCGTTTCACTCTCAGCAATGGCAAGGGCATGCAGATGGATGTCACGAATTATGGAGCAAGAATAGTCTCGCTCATCGTGCCCAATAAAAAAGGATTAAAAACCGATGTGGTATTGGGTTTCGACTCGCTCGCTGATTATACCACCGTGAAACAAAACTTCGGTGCAGTAGTAGGACGTTACATCGGCAGGTTAATGCTACCCGACGGAACACGCATTTCGCATGGCGGAAAACCAGGCTTTGCAAATCGTTATTTCGATGTAGTAGGACAGACCGCCAACCAGCTCACATTGCAATACGTCTCTTTTGATGGTGAAAGCGGTTTCAACGGAGAACTGACTCTGAAAGTCATCTATACTCTTACAGATGACAATGCTCTTAATATCTCTTACGAAGCAAAAACCACAAAACCAACCATACTGAATATCTCCAATCACGCATTCTTCAACCTTACCCCATCGGCAGACAGTAAGATTGATGATGAAAAACTTTGGCTTTCAGCCGATAGTGTATTGGAATACGATGCCAATAAAAATATCACAGGCAAAATATTGCCAGTAAAGAACACCCCATTTGATTTCACCCGAAAACGCACCATTGGCAGAGGCTACGACCATTGCTTCAAGTTGAATGCGCACACTCTGAAAAAGCCAGTCGCCAAGCTTTATGACAGTAACACCAAACTTACGATGGAAGTCTATACCACCGAACCAGGAATACAAATCTATACAGCCAATGGTCACAATGGTAGAATAAAAGGGAAAAATGGATTAACCTACAATCAGAGAAATGCCATCTGCTTCGAGACAATGCATTTCCCAAATAGTCCAAACCATCCAGCCTTTCCATCAACATTACTCCAACCAGGAGAAACTTTTCATTCAACTACAATTTTTAAATTCAAATGATAACCAATCTTCTTATTTCCCTTGCTTTTGCTGCGACAATGTCAGCACAAACATACACCAATCCAATATTCGGAGGCGATTACCCCGACCCAACCATAATGCGTGAAGGCGATGACTATTACATGACGCACTCAGCATTCGAGTAAGCATTCGATAAACTACAGGTGCTATTACCTATATTATAGTTACAGCGACTATCACTTCCTGTGGGGTTGATAGTCGCTGTAGTCTTTTGTTCCTGTATATTGCATTTGTGCTACACTTCATCTCGCAGTTTTGTCATTATAGCTTCGGGATGCTCTGCCTTCCATTTGTGTGGCAGCAATTCCACAAGTTCTTCATGTGATGCCTTTGTCATGTACGGCATCCGTGCTATCACGTCATTGAGGTATAATCTTGGATTGACGTCATGGTTCCGGCATGTGGCAAGCAGTGAATTGACTATGCACATGTTGCCTGCTGCTTCATGGTTGCCACAGAAGAGGTAGTTCTTCCTGCCGAGCGTTATCGGACGGATTTCGTTTTCCGCGAGGTTGTTGTCAAGCAGCAGCCTT
>JAZLKO010000032.1:0-12005 GCA_045597685.1 Prevotella sp. | reverse complement strand
GCGTGTTTTTCTGAAAGCAGGTGCTGAATTAACCACAATTAACTGAAATTTATGCGAAAATCTACGTTTTTCACCATTATATGGCTAATTTCGTAACATCATTTAACATATAAGGGCAAAGCCAACTGCAATGCGGGTTAGATTAGGTAGCCATCGGGTATTGATAGGGTACACCAAATCCGAGTGTAAAAGTAAGAAAAATGCGCTGGTGCGAATATTCCGGGGTTAATAGCTACTTATTTGATAAATAGCTGTGGCGCAAAGCCATGCTATCAGGGTTGTGTAGATAGCAGTAAAAATTGTCCATTTCCAATGTCCTGATTCATGGCGAATACAAACACAGGCTGGAATACATGGCATGTAAAGGAGTACGAAAAACAAGAATGCTAAAGCTGAGGTTTGCGTCATGGAATTTTTCACATCGCTGTATAATACGCTCATTGTCGAAGCAACAATTTCCTTTGCACCGATTCCTGTGATGATGCTGACTCCCTCTCGCCATTGCAACCCACATGGCTCGATTGCTGGTTCAATGAATTTACCAATCTGTCCGATGTAGCTTTGTTCCATTTGCTGTGTATGAGTCAGTTGTTCATTATGTGGGAAATAGCTCAATGCCCAAACAATAACACTTGCGGCAAGAATAGTTGTGCCCATCTTTTTCAGATACTGCACGCCTTTGTTCCATGTGTGTCGGCAGACGGATTTTCCTGATGGCAGACGGTATGGTGGTAGTTCCATGACGAATGGTGATGTTTCGCCACGAATTATGAACTTGCTAAAGAAATGTGCCATGAGTATGCTCATTACTATTCCTGATAGATAGAGTGAGAAAAGTATTAGCGACTGATTATGCGGGAAGAATGCTCCTATAACAATGATGTAAACTGGCAATCGTGCAGAGCACGACATCATTGGGATGATGAGCATTGTTATAAGCCTCGACTTTCGATCCTCGATAGTGCGTGTTGCCATGATGGCTGGAATGTTGCAACCAAAGCCCATTATCATTGGAATGAAAGATTTGCCATGCAATCCCATTCTGTGCATTATCCTATCCATGATAAATGCCACACGAGCCATGTAGCCACTATCTTCCATCCATGAAATAAAAGCATAGAGGATGAGAATATTAGGCAAAAAGACAATCACACCACCAACACCAGCAATGATGCCATCGGTGATAAGATTTTTAAATATGCTTTCTGGCATGGTGTTTTTCAGCAACTCGTTTAGCCATGATATGCCTGCATCTATCCAGTCCATAGGAATCTGCCCTATTGTAAAAGTGCAATAGAACATGAGATACATTATGGCAAGAAATATGATGTAGCCAAGCCACTTGTTGGTTATGAAAGCATCAATCTTTTTTGTGAGTTCGCGATTCGGAATTCTCTTATGTTGTTTGGTAAGACATTCTTTTAATGCTCCCTGCACAAAACCATATTTTGCATCAGTAATGGCATTTTCGGAATCCTCGTCAAATTCTTCAAACAGGTATTGTTGACATTTATCTCTGACTGCAAATATTTCATTAGCATTTGGCAAGTCTTTGACCACACTTTCAATCTGCTTATCGTTTTCAAGCAGTTTAATGGCCATAAAGCGTCCGGAATAGTTGTGGTGTGGTTCGGGGTTCTTACGGATAGGCGTTTCGACTTGCTCGATGGCATCCTCAATGAATCTGCCATGATTGACATGAATATGCTTGAAAAGTGGTTTTTGTCCTTCATAGACATCAATGATGCAACGCAGCAAATTATGGACACCCTCTCCTGTGCGTCCGATGGTTGGAACTATCGGCACGCCTAATAATGTGCTAAGTTGATTGATGTTGAGTTTGTTTCCACTTTCGCGAAACTCATCATACATATTGAGTGCCATTATAATAGGCACGTCCATGTCGATAAGCTGTGAAGTCAGGTAGAGGTTGCGTTCCAGATTTCCTGCATCTACCACATTTATGATAATATCAGGAGTTTGCTCAATAATGTATTTACGGACATACAATTCCTCGGGTGTATAGGCTGTAAGTGAGTAAGTGCCTGGCAGGTCGATAATATTGATATGGTATCCGTCAAAATCCAACTTGCCCCGTTTGGCATCGACAGTTACACCGGAATAGTTGCCAACATGTTCATGAGCATTTCCCGCAACATTGAACAATGATGTTTTTCCCGAATTGGGATTGCCCACAAAAGCCACGTTGATGGTTTTTCCTTTTTCGATAGCTATCTGGCGGAGAACATCCTGCTCTGCAGGAATGGATGGCTGCGATAACTGTGTCTGTTTCCAGTCCTTTGCTTCTTCCTTGCTGACAACCTCGATAAGTTCTGCTTCGACACGGCGGAGGCTGACATCATAGTCGAGTATCTTGTATTCCACAGGGTCGTGGAGTGGGGCATTCTGGACAACGTCAACACGTGTTCCGCGAATAAAGCCCATTTCAACAATGCGCTTGCGGAACCCCCCATGGCCATACACCTTTACGATTACGCCACTTTCACCTGTTTTCAGTTCAGATAGCTTCAACTATGTAAGAGTATTTATCTATTGTGAGTTTTCGATCACCTATTTTAATATTCAGTTTTACTGGTAGGGCATTGACTACTCTTAGATAGGTTTGCCCAGTATGGCTGTTTCGCACAATGCTTGTAGCTATGCGGTGCTTGAAATCTGCCGATGGAGAGTCGGTCCTTTCCACAGGCTCACCAACAAGATCAAGAGTGGAATAGATGTATTCATCGCCCGACATTGTGGAAAAATCTTTTTGCACTTCATAACTTTTAGTGGTGCGGACTTCTCTGTTATTAAAATATATAAGGTCGGGATTCCAATTTGAGTGACCATCTTTCGACAGCAATGGAGCATAACTGGTCATCATTACAACATCACCGTTGCGTTCAACATTACACAGGTGTATTGCTTCGGTAAGTGAAGCCTCCAACTGGTTTCCGCGGTTGCGTGGATGTGAGGCATATTCACCAAGATAAACTTTTGGAGCCTTACGGTCGTAGTTGTCGTAATAATCTTGATTATGCATGAACCAACCTGGACTTTCATAGTAATGCTCATCCACCATATCTATTATATTGGCATTTTCATTGGCAATTTTCCATCCCCATTCATAGTCGCTGCTTCCTTTATGGAATGGACCCACTGTGCCGCAGACGGTAATTTCAGGATATTTTTCCTTTACGGCTTTGCATATCATTAGATAGCGTTCTGTAAAGACGTCGGAAATAAGGTCTTCATTACCTATACCTATGTATTTCAGGTTGAATGGTGCAGGATGTCCTGCCTCGGCTCTCATCTTTGCCCAATGCGATGTGGCTGCATCTGCATTAGCCCATTCGATAAGGTCGAGAATGTCCTGAACATATTCTGGCATAAGTTCCATTGGTATGCCACCCTGTTGTCCGCCATAGCCTTCGCTATTGGCTGATGAGTTCTGACAAGGCACACCAGCAGAAAGTACTGGCAATGGTTCGGCACCTATATCTTCGCAAAACTGGAAATACTCATAGAAGCCCAGTCCTCTCGTCTGATGGTAACGCCAAATGTTGGGAGCACCTTTTCTGTCTTTCCAGTCACCAATGCTTTCCTTCCATCTGTAGATGTTGTCAATACCATCACCATGAGTCATACATCCACCGGGGAAGCGCATAAACTTTGGTTGTAGGTCAGCGATAGCTTGTGCGAGGTCTTTTCTCATTCCATGTCCTTTGTATGTGTCTTGTGGAAAGAGCGAGATTATGTCCAAGCATATTTTCTCTTTACCTTTGTCAGTGTAGAGATGTAATTCTGCTTTATCGGCATTGGCAATAGCTGTCAGTGTGGTCTTATATTCGTGCCACCCTTTGCCTTTAAGCCTGATTTTTTCAGATGCAAGGACTATGCCGTTTTCAACCAACTCAACATTGAGGGTTTGCGTTTTTTCTGTTCTGGCAAACAGCGAAAGGTTATACTTCGCGTTTTTATTGAGACAAATCCCATCCCATCCATAATTTATCAAAGTATCGTTTTGGAGCGTTATGTAGTTGGGATTGTTCTTGCTCAACGGATAGTCGGCAGATACCCGTCCCACATTATTCCATCCCGTCAGGGAATTCCATTTGCGGTCGCCAGGTCTGTCGGCTTGGGAATATTCAAAATCTCTGTTTTGTATCAGTTCAGCATACAATCCACCATCAGCAGCATAACTGATGTCTTCGAAGAAGATGCCCATCAGTTTGTCGCTAATCTTTTTGCTCTTGTTGCTGAGGGTAAGCGTTGCGTTGACTTCTTTCAAATTCTTGAAACGCTCTTTGTCATTGTCAAAGTTTTCACTCCATAGTTTCTGCAGGTTGGCAATGGAATCAAAATGTTGTTTCAAATGTTGAATAAAGTTGGCATCTACCTGCCATATTTGTCCCTTTTGTTTTTTTCCATCAACGGTTGCTGTCTTGAATTCATTCTCATTGAAGACCTGCTTGCCACGAGGATAATCTTGTGGTTTCCAGTGCAGCAAGTCGGGACTTGATGTTGTTCCGTAGGCAGGTGATTTGTCGTCCAGCTTGAATGTCAGATTCCATAATCCGTCTTTTTTTGTCAGGAAGGGATTATGCATACGTTTCCCTATGCCCCACGGACCATAGTCGGAACTTACAACCGTTCCACTAAAGCTTTGGAGACTATCAGTATCCTCACCGTATGCCAATCGCAGTCCTTTGTCATCATTAGCATAAGTGAAAAGTATCAGCAAGAGCAGTTTTATCATTTTCCAGAATTTACAGAGCCAACCTTCAAATTTCTGTCAAGCCAATCAAAGTATGTGCGTTGCCACATTATACCATTCTGAGGTTTGAGCACCCAATGGTTTTCATCAGGGCAGATAAACAATTTGGCAGGAATGCCACGGAGCTTAGCTGCATTGTATGCAGCCATTGCTTGAGAGTCAACAATGCGATAATCCTTTCCACCATGAATGCAGAGGATAGGGGTGTCCCACTTGTCAACAAACAGATGAGGCGAAGCAGCATAACTGCGTTTCACGTCGAGAGTCAATTCCCAAGGAGCACCACCAAGATCCCAGTTGGTAAACCAACTTTCTTCTGTCTCCAAATATTGCTGCTCAAGGTTGAAGATTCCATCATGGGCAATAAATGTCTTGAAACGCTTGTTGTGATGCCCAGCAAGATAATACACACTGAAACCACCGAAACTTGCACCTACACATCCTAAACGGTCTTTGTCGATATAAGGCAAATTATTTGCTGCATCATCAATTGCGGTAAGCAAGTCTTTCATGCAGTTTCCGCCATAATTACAACTTATCTCTTCGTTCCATTTACTACCGAAACCAGGCAAGCCGCGACGGTTAGGAGCAATCACAACATAGCCGTTTGCTGCCATAATCATCATATTCCAGCGGAAACTCCAGAATTGGCTGACAGGACTTTGCGGACCACCTTCGCAGAAAAGCAATGCTGGATATTTTTTGTTCCTGTCAAAATTTGGAGGCAGTACAATCCAAGTGAGCATATCCTGCCCATCGTGTGTTTTTATCCAGCGAGGCTCTACAGTGCCCCAGTCGGTTGTGGCTTTTATCTTTTTGTTTTCGTCTGTAATCTGAGTTACATTATTGCCTCCCTTTGGAGAAACAAGGTAAAGGTCTGTAGGCTCACACATTGACTGACGGCTGCACAATAGTTCCTTTCCGCACAATTGTACCGAGGTGTAGTCATACTGACCTTCCGTGATTTGTTTTACCTCGCCTTTGAGGTTTGTGCTATAAACGTGAGTTTCACCATGCCAGACTCCTACAAAATATAATGTCTTATTGTCGTTTGCCCAACAGAAGGCATCAACATTACTGTCGAATTTTTCGGCAACGTATGTTTTTTTGCCAGACTTCAGTTCCATTACGCAAAGACGGTTTCTGTCGCTTTCATAGCCATCGCGTTTCATGCTTTGCCATGCAATATACTTGCCGTCAGGCGAGAATTGTGGATTCGTGTCGTAGCCTACATTCAAATCCCCTTCCAGATAGTTTACTGCCTGTCGTGCAAGAGTAAGGGTGTATTCGCATTTTGGTGCTTTCCAATCTAAGGAAGGTTTGCACAGATTCTTCGTTGTGGTATTGGAGTCAACATCATAGAGATAGATGTCGCTGTCGGTGCTTGTAGCATAGTCTATGCCAGTCTTTTTTCTGCAAGTATAGGCAATCGTCTTTGAATCTGGGCTCCATGCCAATTGCTCAACACCACCAAATGGCTTCATCGGACATTCGTAAGGTTCACCTTTCAGCATGTCGGTTTCGTTAGAAATCTTCTGACCATCAAAATCGGCAACAAACGGATGAGGAATAGTCTCCACCCACTCGTCCCAATGGCGATACATGAGCGATTCGGTTATCTTTGCCGATGATTTAGGCATGTCGCTGTTCACCTGCAAGGTATTTCCCTGAATACTATGGACAAGAATAACTTTTTTCTCGTCAGGTGAGAAGAGATAGCCTTCCACATCCATGTCAGAGAAACTTATTTGCACTCTGTCAGTACCATCATTATTCATTTTCCAAAGTTGCATTTTCCCATCTTTGTCAGCATGGAGAAAAACAATTGCCTTTCCGCCATGAAAATATTTCGGAGCGGAACCTTTACCAAGTTTTGCAGGTAAAACATTATCGGCTGAATATTGTTTGATAACGGTATTACCTTTGTTGTTCTTTACGTCGTACTTTGTAACGTTGTAAACAATGTTTTTGCCGTCTGGCGATGCCGTAGCACTGCCTATTCTACTCATTGCCCAGAGTTTTTCTGGTGTGAACGTACGGTCTTGAGCATTTACTGAACTGCTTAATGCCATAGCGAAAATTAAAAATAAAATCTTTTTCATAATTGTTTAGGTTTTCGTTATCGTTATCTCTTATGTTGCTGCATTTCCTGCTGACGCTTCTGGAGTTCTTGCAGTCGGGCTGCGAAGCCAGTCTGTTTCTTATTAGGATTTGCCTTGTTCTCTTTATATTTTGCTTCGAGTGTAGCCAACAATTTGGCATCGTTTGTAGTCTTCCTCAATGCCCACATAATTGCAGCCGAGAAGAACAATGAGATAAAGTAATAGAAGTTCAGTCCGGCAGAATAGTCATTAAAGATGAAGAAGAACATCACTGGCATCAAGTACATCATCCAGCGCATCATCTGCATTTGCTGAGCCTGCTGTCCCACCATCTGGTCTTTCTGCTGTCGCATGGTCATTATTGAGTACACCACGTTGGCTGCACAGAATAAGATACAAGTCAGACTCAAGTGGTCACCAATCAAAGGAATATTATTTGACCATTCAAACAATGGGTCGTAAGTTGAAAGGTCTTTTATCCATAGGAAGCTTTCACCGCGAAGCTCGATTGCATTTGGCACGAAGTTGAACATTGCAATCCAGATAGGCATCTGTATAAGCATTGGCAGACAACCTCCAAGTGGGCTTACACCATACTGAGAGTAGAGTTGCATCATTGCCTGTTGCTTCTGCATGGCATCTTCTGGTTTATTGTATTCTTTGGTTGCCTCATCAAGTTTTGGTTTCAGCACTCTCATCTTGGCACTACTCATGTAGCTTTTCTTCACCATTGGATAAGTAATGACTTTAAGCAGCAAGGTGATGAGTATCAGTATTATACCCATATTGATATTCATTCCAGTCAACCAGTCGAATACGTAAAGTGTGAAGAATCGGTTGATCCACTTCACAATAGGCCATCCAAGGTAAATCAAATCCTGCAAATCCAGTTGCTTATTAAAAGTTGATTCCTTGCTCACTTTTTGCAAAAGGCGGAAATTATTCGGACCTACATAGAATTCAAATTTTGTAGGCTCATTACCCGATGGATCGAAGTTTGTTTTCAGTTTAGACTGGAACTGTTTCAGGTATCCACTCTCTTTTTCGTTAGGCACACTCGTCAGTAATGCTTTGCTATCGAATTGTTTCTCGGCAATCATCACCACGCTGAAGAACTGAGTCTTATAAGCAACCCAGTCAAGCGCATTTTCAATTTCTTCGTCAATCTTTTCGGAAGTTTCACTCAGATAATCAGTACCTTCGTTCACTTCCTTATAGGTTACAGAAGTGTATCTGTTTTCAAACGAAAAACTCTTTTCCTGCTGACGGCAATGGTCGCGCCAGTCAATATCCATTTTGTCGCAGTTTGGAGCAAACATGCCACTCAAACCATCAGCCTTGATTTGCATCTGAACCAAGTATGAATTTTGAGGAAGCGTATAACTGATATTCAGTTTACCTTCTCCCACAAGTGCTTGCATGGTGACAGATGAATTGGTAACTTCCACAGGAACGAAAGTCAAATCTTTTGTGATAATATTTTCATTCTTTCCTGAAAACATAAAATTGAGCGACTGCTCTTCGCCCTCAAATACTGTAACGTCTGGCTTGCCTTTCAATGATTTGTAGCCTTTAATAACGGCTTTCTTGATGTAAGCCCCCTTGTTGGTAATGTCAACCGAAATCAGTTTGTTGGCAAGTGTTGTCATTGCCTCTGGAAGGTTGGCAATGGAATCTTGTTCTGAGCCCGGCTCACATTGAGCTTGTTGGCGAGTGGTTTTGCCACTTGCTTCAAGTTGTTTTGCCTTAACCTGTTCTGCTTCAAGAGCTTTTTTCTTAACTGCGGCTATTGAATCCTGACGTGCTTGTTCGGCAATCTGTTCTGCCGACGGTCTGTTAAGGTAGCCGAAACCTATCAGTACTGCTGCAATGAGTACAAATCCAATTAATGTGTTTTTGTCCATATTTATATTTTTGACATTTACAATTTACAATTTAACCAATAACCTAAAACCGATAACCTAAAACCAGGGCGTAGCCCCTCATAACCTACTTCTTTATCGGCTCGTATGTTAGTCCTACTCCGAGTTTTTTGAAAATCTTCCTGTCAACTTCCGACAGCATAGCAGTGCAATGCACCTGACTGCCATTCAACTGTGGCAGGGTGGCAAGAGCTTTGCGGCAGTTTTCATCATTCAGACTGAGCAAAGAGATTGCCACCAGCACTTCATCGGTATGCAGACGTGGATTGTGCCCATGCAGGAATCCCACTTTTGTGGTTTGTATAGGCTCAATCATTTCTTGCGGAATCAGTTTTATGTCGTGATTTATGCCTGCCAGATATTTTGTAACATTCAGAAGCAAGGCTGCACTTGGTCCCAAGAGAGCAGATGTTTCAGAAGTTATAATGCTGCCATCCTGTAGTTCAATAGCTGCAGAATGTTTTCCTGTCTTGTGAAAACGCTCTATAGCGGCAACAACTGGCTTCCTGTCTTCTTTCTTTATATTCAGCTGCCTCATCAGCAGGTTAATCTGTCGCACTTCACGTTCGGTAGATTTGTTTTCTACAAAATTGCATAGCGTGGTGTAATATCTGCGTATAATTTCTGCTTTCGATGCCTCCCTGCAAACCTCATCGTCGGAGATACATTCCCCAATCATGTTCACTCCCATGTCTGTTGGCGATTTGTAAGGGCTTTCACCAAAGATGTCTTCGAAAATGATTTTCAGTACAGGGAATATTTCGCAGTCACGATTATAAGTAACGGCAGTTTTTCCGTATGCTTCTAAATGGAAAGGGTCGAGCATGTTCACATCACTCAAGTCGGCAGTTGCAGCTTCGTAGGCTACATTTATAGGATGCTTCAACGGAAGGTTCCATACAGGGAACGTCTCAAATTTTGCATATCCAGCTTTTACCCCACGCTTATTGTCGTGATAGAGCTGACTCAGGCAGACAGCCATCTTCCCGCTACCTGGTCCTGGAGCTGTTATGATTACCAGCGGACGTGTAGTTTCCACATATTCGTTTTTACCAAACCCATCGTCAGAGTCAATCAGACTAACATTGTTCGGATAGCCCTCAATGAGGTAGTGGTAATACACCTTTATACCCATACGTTCAAGAAATGCACGATATTGGATAGCACTTTCCTGATGTCTGTAATGAGTGATCACCACTGAACTAACCATAAAATCACGCTTGATAAACTCATCTCTGAGTCTCAGCAGGTCGGCATCGTATGTTATTCCTAAATCACCACGAACCTTGTTCTTTTCAATGTCAGTGGCACTGATTACAATAACAATTTCTGCTTCGTCTTTCAATTGACTAAGCATTTTCAACTTGCTGTCGGGTTGAAAACCAGGCAATACTCTGCTGGCATGATTGTCATCAAATAGTTTACCGCCAAACTCCATGTAGAGTTTATTGCCGAATTGGGCTATACGCTCTCTAATGCGTTGTGACTGAATCTTACGATATTTATCGTTGTCAAAACCTATATTATTTTTCATACAGGATGCAAAAATAAGAAAAAGGTTGAGGGTTGAGGGTTGAGGATTGAGGGTTTTAAGATTTTTTATGAAAAAAACAAAATTATCAATTATCAATTATCAGTTATCAATTAAAAAACATAGTTTTTTTATACTTTTGCGGCATGAAAAGTGTTTACGAGTCTGTTATGAATAGATTTATTTTGTTTTCAGTATTCATTTTTGTCTTCGAACTATGTGCAACTACACAAGCCCAAGGTAGTGATGTAAATAAGCATGAGGACTTAAAATCTGCAACTGATTCAACCACCCGTCCGCATATTGACAAGTATCTCGATTCTCTTAAACAAATCAAAGATAGCTTGCAGCAATTATCGCATACCACAAAACATGGGAACAGAGATGGACGCTACTATAAATTGTTTGTTCCATTTACGTTCTATCATTCTCCAATAAATACAGCCATCAGTTTAGACTCAGTATCAGCG
The DNA here is from genome assembly GCA_045597685.1 of Prevotella sp. Classification (GTDB taxonomy): domain Bacteria; phylum Bacteroidota; class Bacteroidia; order Bacteroidales; family Bacteroidaceae; genus Prevotella. The sequence continues at coordinate 1,203 of JAZLKO010000032.1, read as the reverse complement.
GAAATCCTTGATAACGATATTAGCCAGACTATCGACAAGATTCTGTTAAAGGCTTATATTCGTCGTCCTGATTTGGTTGTTGAATCGCAAAAAAAACTCGATGAAATCGGTGGTTTAAAGGATATTCATACCCCTAAGATAACACAAGCTGATTTAACTGAAGACACACGCGACGTACCAACATTTATAGGCGGCATCGTCGGAGCCAATACTTCGTTGGAAGAAGACATCCCCGTAGATGTGGTGATAAAAAAACCTAATTTTTGGAATTTCCGTCAGGATTATTATTTGCAACTACTTCAGAATTTCTTTACAGACAACTGGTATAAAGGTGGCGAAAAAAACTATTCCATGCTTGGTAGCATGACAATCGAAGCCAACTATAACAACAAGCAGAAGGTAAGGTTTGAGAACAAATTGGAAATGAAACTTGGTATGCAGACCAATGAAAGCGATACCCTACATAAGTTTCGCTCTACAGACGATTTGCTCCGACTGACTTCAAAATTAGGTATTCAAGCAAGTAAAAAATGGTACTATGCCATTCAATTGCAGACTTACACGCAGTTCATGCGCGGACTGAAAAGCAATGATGAAAAAGTCTATTCCGATTTCTTATCGCCACTCAATGTCAATCTTTCTATCGGTATGGACTACAAGATAGAAACAAAAAACAATCGCCTAACTGGTTCGCTCAATCTTGCGCCATTAGCATATAACTTCCGCTACGTTGACCGTCTCGATATTGCACCACGATTCAGTGTGAAGGAAGGGCATCATTCCTTGCACGAGTTCGGTACAGAACTAACACTTAACATGAGATGGACAATGTCTAAAAATCTGACATACGAAACACGCTTGTGGGCATACACCACCTACAAACGTGCTGAAATAGAATGGGAAAACACGTTTACATTTAAGTTAGCAAAATTCTTGAGCATCAAAGCGTTTGCCTATCCACGCTTTGATGATGGTGTAGCACGCGATGATAAATACGGTTTTTTCCAATTCCGCGAATACACATCCTTAGGTTTCAGCTATACGATATAAATGCCAGAGGCATTAATTAGGGATTGTCGCAAATTAAGCGAAATAAACCTAACGATTTGATTGCCATTGTCATAAAGTTTTTGTATCTTTGCATAGAATAATGAAAAATCCCCCAAACTGCTTTGCAAGGCTTGTTTTGGGGGAAACGAAAAA
>JAZLKO010000031.1:0-42753 GCA_045597685.1 Prevotella sp. | reverse complement strand
CTGTAGGGTTTTCTGTAGGGTTTTCTGTAGGGTTTTCTGTAGGGTTGTCTGATCGAACAGACATTGAAGAATACGCAGTACCAACAATCATAAAGGCAATCTGCTCATATTTTGGAGAAGGATTGCCTGCCTCCGACAGTTCACGGTACATTCTGTCCACACCTTCGCCGAACTCACGGACAAACTTGTGTGCTTTCAAGAATTTCGCAATGATGGGATTCCGCGAAAAATGGACATAGCGCATGTTTTCCAGACGCACAATGCTTGGCAAATTGCCTGGGCTTTCCACCGAGATACGGTCATCAAACATCTTAATCTGGATATCGGTTCCTAAAATGCTGTAATCACGATGCGTTATTGCGTTAATTATCAATTCTTTCCAAACAAATTCAGGATATTCCGCTTTGGTGACGAAGCGTGCATCTGCTCCCAAATAAGTGTGTTCGCGTATTTGAGTTCCTACAAACGCGATGCTTTTGTTGACCATCTCCAAAATTGTCCCATCAAAGGCCACATCTTTCATCACGTTCATCTGAGCTCCGGTAAGGACTTCCGTCCCCTGGTATTTTATGAAACGCACCTGCGCACGGGGAAAGAAATCCTGAGGTTTCCTGCCAAACAAGAGTATAGCTGCTGCACTTATTTTATACTTATTATCCTCTTTAACAATCAGTCTGTCATTTTGCTCCAAATACTCCATAGGCGATTTGGAGAAGCCAATCAAATCGCAGTACGCTTGAACCAATTGCAAATCGATGTCCTTAATAGAAGCACCTGACACCGATTTGCTCTCATAAATCATTTCACCTTTATCGTAAAGCAGCTGCAACCTTTCGTCAAACGTCAATTTCTTGGACTTATCGCCAACACGATAAAAGACTTCATCCTTTTGATTGGCATGAACTTTCTGACTCTGTTGCACATGCATTAAAAGGACATGGTCGGAGTCTCCATTATTGTGCTTGAAAGGAATCCGTTCAACCGAAACTTTCACAGTAGGCTGACAAAAATCAAAAGGAACGCGAAGCAATTCGTTCACGTGCTCTTGATGGCTGCCGACTCCTTCCAACGTCCCATCATCCGCAATCCCGATGGCAATCGTGCCGCCATCGGCATTCGCAAAAGCCACAACAATGACAGCCAAGTCCTTTGCCGCAATCTTCACACTTTTGCGGTCAAAAGTCTGACTCTCGTGCTGTACCGTCAGAACATCAAGAGATAGTTGATTCATGTTTTTTTACTGTACGATGGTTGGTTGACATTGATCACGCTATTTCAACTCATCAAACAAATCAAGATACTTTTGAATATCCGCATTATAGACAATCTTAGAGAACGATTCACTTATTGCCTTACTTGTTTCTCTATAAAGGATTGAGGGGGCATTGTTGACTTCATAGAAATACAACCCATTCTCTTCATAAATTGGATCACCTATTGTCATGTAATGCGTGCCCTCTATGGTATTACCGGCATCTGCTGCCGCATCTATGATAAAACATCCTTTTTTCAATCGTTTCTGGTGTTCCAAAGACAAGACTGGTTTATCGTTTGGCCCTATTTCTATTCCGCTGATAATGATATCGTAATCTTCAAGCGTGTCATAGAAATTCTGCATTGTTTTTCTATAGAAGATTCTCGTATTTGTATTGAACTTCGAGATAGAAGCAATGGCACCTTGCGCAACATTACCGATAGACAGAACCGCAACTTTTGTATTCGAATCCGGAAGTATTCCATGAGCCAAGACAGCATGATAAACAGCACACAAACCTGCGTTATAACTGTTTTTCCAAATGAAATTAGGCGTCACGAACGGTATCTGCATCGACTTGCCCATATAGTAAATTGAAGGATATATATTGTCCAAATCTACAATTTTTAGTTTCTTCGGCAGTGCCTGAAGCTTCATGAATTCTGTTCCAGAGCCAGTCGGATGCACCCAGCCGATAATAGTCTGTCCTTCCCTGAGTTTGTCATAATCGCTCGGCTGAATCAACTTCATGCTAAACAGCACATCACAATTGGCGAAAATGCTTTCTCGCGTATCAATCTTTGCACCAACAGTAACATATTCTTCATCTTTAACGCCAAGATATTCACCGAAATTCGTTTCAATGATAAGTTCATTTGGCGAATCAATGATGTCTTGTGGCAAGACAGCCACTCGTTTCTCAAACGGGTAATTTGGTTTTATTATTCCTATTTTCATACTATCTATAACATTTTATTCAACTTACGATACAAAGAATTATTCCCAAACACTTCATCAATTACTTCAGAAGTCAAATTCCCAAATATAGGCCCATTAGTGACCTGATGATAATAAAGTGCCCCGAAAGACAAATTCATTTCTATAAGAATTGGATTTCCATTTTCCTCTATGGCCAAATCCCAAGAGACAAGCCTAGAGTACCGACTTATTCTCGGTGCCAACTTACACACTAAGTCTATACACTTTTCATAATTAGGAATTGTACACTTGGAAAAAACAGCCCCTTGTGGATGCGTTGAATACGTATTACCATAATCATCATACGCCTTTTCCTTAAGATTGCCATTGTTAGTAACTCCACAAAAAACGCCACCAGCAGAAGCGTTGTCCACAAAACTTCCATTAACACCCATACGAACTATCGTTGATAAGGGTTTAACAACTCCATCTCTTGTCAGGAACGTTACAATTCTAATGGTGTTTAAACTTTTTTCATGTAAATACGACATCATTGGATGTTGATGAACATATTTTTGCACAATCACATTTGAATTTTCATTCAGTATATCAAACAATTTTGTTTCGATTTCTTCCGGCTGCAAAATAAACACACCGGCACCGCCATACGAATTAACAGAAATTTTTACAACTAAAGGTCCGTCTATCTCAGAGCACAAACCAACCACTTCCTTCTCTGACACGATTTCATACGCATTATTTAACATTATGCCGCTTTCCATTTTACGAGCAATTGTAATCGGCATATTTGCGTCCTTAAATATCAAATCGTACAAATTCTTATCATCAATATATTTTGAAGATGCCGTATTTGTATAAAATGGATCAATAAACGGGTAATACAAATCGTTTGGAACAAAATATGGATTAAAGCCATCGTGGAAAGAATTATAAAACGGAATCCACTCCTTCTTGAATTTCAAGTCTTTCCAAACTTCAGATATTTGGCGGTTCTGTTCAGAAGAACAGCGAAACCGACTTATTTCCATCGTCTTAAACTGTGTTCTTGCATAATTCAATCTATTTGAACAGATTTTACATGCATAAAGAGAGTGATAAATTTCTTTGGCATTCATATTGATAAATTTTAAAAGCCCGTATTACATTAATTCAACAAATTCTTTCTTCATTCCATGATTTGTCACTTGAAGAGCACTGATTTCCCAATTATCGTTCCCCTCTATGATACAAGGACCATCTGGTGTTATTGTAATATCCCATCCTATAGAATGGACATCCTTCAGCATCAAATGAAACTTTTTAACAAGAGCAATCGTTTCATCAAAGAATGGTATTTCAAAATCCTTGAATACCACCCCTGTATCGGGATGTTCCAAGACTTTCTTTCCATATCCCGGTTTATAGTATGCCCATTCCTTAAGTTTTCCTTTACTGACATCTATTCCAACAATCAATCCTCCTACGGCCCAATTATCCACAGTCATGTCACCAATACCAACTTTTAAAAACGATGGTAAAATTACAATATCACAAGTCCTTTTATCATATAGGGATGTGATTCTTACACTATTGGTGGCATTGGGGAACAATGAACTCATCTTATCGTGTTGAACAATTCTTTCTTGAACGAGATACTTACCCTCACTGATGATTGATTTTAATTTTTCCAAACCAACTAACCCATTGTTAATAAAAACACTACCACCTTTCGTCTCTAATTTATAAACACCACACGCACATTCTCCATCAATGAGTTTCATATATGCATCTACATCATACTGATCTACGAATGACTCAATTGAAATATTTGTTTTTTTACTAAACAAATAAACATCGTTTTTATCAATAATGGCAATAGTTTGTGGAGACTTAATATTCAAAGCCTCCGCAATAATACTAAAATAAAACTTATCACGCAGAATCGCCACTTGCGGATTAAACGTTTTATGTTGAAGTTCTTCCCGTCTTGTCCTAAACACACCATAGTAAACATATTCGTTCATATTCCTCAACCCCTTAATGTCGAATCCATAGAGGTAATAAAAATCGTTAATACTTCCATATTTATTTATCCACATTAACTGGTCCCAAAATATACGAAGACGAGATTTTCTCAGTCCTGCATATTCTGGAAAATATGAAGCACCGGTTACTATTGAGTTGTTTTTTAATAATCTCTTGTAATTCAAGAGCCTATTTTTCACATTTTCCAACATACAAAAAAATTTAGTAATTCTTCGTTAGTTTTCAAATAACTTTTCTGACAGAAACATTATTCAGGAAACATAAATTTGCAATTTCAAAGCCAAACAACTGACAAACAAATGCATTTAATTTATTCATTGATTTTTCTTCTTCAACCGAAGACCGTTTCACAAATTTATCTTGTCAAACTGTTTTTTCAATCCACCATTCAATTTACCTATCGGACAATACCAGACAACATTATCCATAAACGATTTTACAAAACAAATTGTATATCAATAAATTAAATATTAATATCGGACAACATCGGACAACATCGGACAACATCACACAATCTTATACCGCGTTGTCGGTCCATTGCCAAGAACCATTACCAATCCTGTATTTCTCATTATCAGAATGTCATTTTGAGCCGTTCCTTTCGACAATTTCTTTTCAAACGCATCCATATATTCCTCTTTCGTAAAAACCCGGCCTTTACTATCGCGGACAAAAGTCAGAATCCGCTCGTTCAATTCCTTCTTTTTGGAAGTGGAATAAACAGTCAACACGGTAACTCCATTACCCACCGTCCATTCAGGCAAACGGCACCCCAATCCCTTCATCCTGTCCGAAATAAGCTGAAGTCCTCTGCCCGTTTTTTCCATTTTGCCAGCAATATAAAACATTTCAGCCATGCGGGGATTACGGAGAACCGATCCGTGAGGAACTATCTTATTCTTTGCCTTAACAAGATTGCCTGGCATTTCTCCCGAATTGGATATTTCCATTCTGTCACTATAAACAAAAATCCTGACCTCATCCGCTCTATCCGTATAGTCTCTATGAATAAGCGCATTCGACACTGCCTCATCAATCACATCCAGCGGATACAGGAGTCCATCGTCCCTGCCACTTCTGTCAGAATAGAATCGTGACACATTAGGCAGCCTATTCTTAAAATAATCAAGTGTTTGTTCCAGACAATAGAAGATATTGCCTTCTATGAAAAACGTATCTTCGTATCCTGCCGATGCCTTCCCTTTCAACATGAGTTGGATGCGGATTTTCAATTGGGGCAATAACCGGCCGGTATCACGAGCGAAAAGCGCAACCGCGCCATTGGTAACAGTAGATACGGAGAACAACTGAAGTTCCGACATAATATCATGCAAGCCGGCATTGCTTGTCCGCAACCTGCCACGCTTCAATCCAACATCATACACTTCCTGCATGAGTTCCTCATCAAGGCAACTATCATCAGCCAATACACAATCATCTGCTTCCCATAACGAGCAGACTTTAGAACTATCGCGGAAAAGCATCGCCATCCGATCAGCATCCGGACACACAGCTTCACCATTGGAAACCACAAAATATCTTCCCTTAAAAGAATACGGAGGAATGTTTCCTTGCATAATCGTAATCAGCACGACAAGTTTCCCTTCAATTTCTTCTTCCTGAACATAGATCAGAGGCATGGGGACAATAGACGACACAATCATATTCTGAATTTCAGAAACCGAATTTTTCTCAACACCAACAAATTCCTTATTTCCGTTGACACCCACGACAATCCAGCCTCCGCCGCCATTAAGGAAAGCGCACATCATCTGTCCTATTCCTTCATCTACAGTCTCACGGAAAACAACAGGCAAAGGCAGATGCTTCTGCTGCATTAATGCACCGACAAATCCATCTTTCATCATGGTAAAAGCGTTTTTATACGATTAACATCACGGAACTGCGACTCAAGAAAACGGGCAATGTCGTCCATATCCTTATAAGACTGTACCCAATTCCCAATACGCTTTTTGAAATCTTTTTCGTGTGCTTGAATCGCTTTCCTGTACAAAGCCACACATTGGGGATGAATCACTTTATTAGGTGTTCGGGTAATCACATTCTCACCCGTTTCATTCTCAATCATTCTTTCCTTATAAATTGGAATATCGGCCAAATCATGTCCGACAAGATTCAGATACTGATGTGCAAATTCCACTTTGTAGTCGGCCATGACAAAACGTATCATCCCTTTATCAAATGCGACTTGAAACTCCTGTTCTGTTACCGTTGGTTCTTCACGACTATAAATCCCTGTTCCCAACAAAGGACGGATAAACCCGACAAAGACGTCGCAATCTTCCACTCCTTTGGTGCAATTCACAAAATTGTGAAGGCGGCTATCTATCGGAATAGTACCTTTTTCCGACATATAAACGTCATATCCATAACCATCGAGAAGCGCATAAACGTTATGCAACTGCGTTTCAAAGTCATAAACAGTTGATGAGACAAACACTTTAATATGATTTCTCTCAGCAGACATTCCCATCATAATCCATTTCCAAATATCTTGTCAAACTCTTTCTTCAACCCACCATTAGTTTCCTGATTGATGGAAATCTCCATATTGTCATTGCCTTCAATGAAAAGCGGTCCATCCGGTGTAATGGCTATGTCCCAGCCAATCACAGCCATTGGGCGAAGCTTATGATGCAAATCCTTTGCCTGCCGCACAGCCTCTTCAAAGAACGGCAAAACGAAACCGTCAAAAGCAACCTTTGAATCAGGATGGACGAGCGTCTTTGTTCCACAGCCTTGCTTATAAAAAGCATGTTTCTTCAGCACCCCGTTTTTCAAGTCAATGCCTACTGCCAAACCACCTTTCGCCCAATTATCAACCACATTGCCATTGGCACCAATTCTTAGCACTGCTGACAGCGGAACTATTTCATCTTGTTTTTTGTCATACAAAGTGACAAGCCTTATCGTATTGATAGATTTATCATAAATCCTCGAAATCTCCGGATGTTGAACAACGATATTTTGTATCAGATACTGTTGTTTCGAAAGCCTGTCAATTATTCCATTGGGTTCAAATAAATCCACAAACTCTTGATTATCAATCAAATACCCCCCCCTATTACAATCATTCTTCAATAAAGAGAAAATGCCACCGCCGCACTGCCCGTCCAATGGCTTACAAAAATATGCCCCTGGTTGCGACAATAGTCTTTTAGCCACAATTTCCGCTTCATCTTTCGATTTCACACAGGCAATGGTATGCGGAGTGTTGAATCCCCACTCGGTCAACAACGTGGCAAACAAATCCTTGTCGCGCAATAAGCAAGTGTAATCGTGGTCGGGAAGCACGGTATTCAGCATGGCACATTTCCACAGAAACCAATTGTCGTCAAGATAATCATCCTTGTCACGGAATCCCTTAATATCAAGGCCATACGAAAAATAATATCTTTCCATACTGCCATATTTCATGATATGGCCCAGCAAATCCATTGCAATCCTGAATTTGCTTTTTTGAGGCATTTCGGGATAATAGGATTCTGAATTGATAAATCCCGAAGTGAAAAGCTTAACAGGAAGCGTCAAGCGGCGTTTCAACAAAGCAGCCTGACGGCAAAACTTTATTATGGGATAGTATTTGGCATTCATAGAGTTTATTCTTTATACTCAAACTCCGACACGCAATAGTCTTCCTTCCCAGAAGGCAAGCACGGAATATCATCCACAAACTCCAATGACACTTCCGAACCCACAAAGTGATTCCTATAATTGTTGATGATATAATCGTATTGCGATTTTTCGTAATCAACAGGCTTCATTTTCAGCAAAATGCGGATGTCACCCTTTGCATCCTGCCAGATCTGGAATTTGTCAATCTTGTTGTACAAAGCCTGATATTCCGGCACATGATAGTTCAAATCCGGATAAAACATGATGGGCAGCATGGTTGGCGAAATCGGCACACCTTGCTTGTTGTACATCAGTTTGCCGGCACGGCCCATCACCTCGCCTATCAGCCGCGTCTGTCGGCCACATGAACATTTTTCGGTTTTCATGTACGCCATATCGCCGACATGATAGCGCAGGAACGGGAACACATAGTTTTCAAGGTCAGTGGTGCAGACATAGCCAACTTCACCGTCAGGCAACACCTTGCCGTCCTTGTCGGTGATTTCAATCACACACATCTCTTCCGTTATATGCAAACCATTTCGTTCCGTACACTCGTGCGACAAAATGCCGCCATCACCGGCACCGTATGCATCATAAACCGGGGCTTTGAAAACCTCTTCAAGTTTCCTGCGATATTCGGGCATCAAGACCTCTCCTGTCGTCAAAATCACCTTGATCGGGCATAATGGCAAATGCATTTTTTCGATGTACTTTGCGAAAATATACAATGATGACCCGTAGCCTCTCATCGCTGTAGGTCTCAATTTCATAAAAGCCTCATAATGACGTTGCATACATTCGTCGGAGACATCGGCACTGCTGTATTTGAAGTTGCGCATGATGAACCTGTCGTATGCGCCCTTAAATGTGAACAATGTCTTCTTCTGATTGATTGAGTTTCCTCCAAGGGAAAAAATCTTATCACCCAGATTCAAGCCATACCATTCCCAAGCTCTCAACGTTGAGGCTTTCCACTGGCTCCACTCTGCGTTGTCAATGCAAAACTTCAAAGGAGTGCCCGTACTGCCGCCTGTTGATGATTTTCTCCTGCGTTTGGGATTGATTGCCGTACTGAACAAATCATCATAATTGTCACGGATAATCTGCTTGGTCAACACAGGCAGCTTGGTCAGGTCTTCCCGCGACTTGATATCACCTGGTCTTATTCCCAATGAATTGAACAGCTTCGTATAGTAAGGCACAGTCTCATAGCAATGCTTCACGAGACGTTGAAGTTTTTCATTCTGGATTTTTCGCAATTCATTTTCAGTAATGAAATCGTTTTTCTCGAGTTTCTTCAGTTCCTGTTTGACACAACTTCCATACACCAGATCACCTAACGGCAGAAGTATATGACGGTCTAAAAAATTATATACGCCCATTGTTGTATATTTCAAATAATCTATCTTTAGTATTTTTCCAAGTATAATCACTCACGCAATTCTTTGCTTTCCTTATCATCTCCTTCGATTTCTCACTATTTTTGACAGCTTCTATCATCTTCTCCGCCAGCATCTGGTGATTGTTGCTTTCAAACAGCAATCCGTTCACTCCATCTTCAACCATATATGGAACTCCACCCACATTACTGGAAATCACTAGCAAACCTGCATTAAAGGCCTCCAACAATGACACAGGCATATTGTCAATTTTCGGTGCGGAAAGCATCACGTCGGAGTTATCAAGATACTTGTAAATATCACTGTTCGGCACCCTGCCGGTAAACGCCACATCCTTTATTCGCATATCAGCGACCATTTTTTCAAGTTCAGCGCGGCTCGGTCCGTCACCGACAATTGTCAGCATTGCCTCCGGCAACTTTGTTTTCACAATATCAAACGCTCTGATTATGCATTCAATATTATATAGAGACGACAGCGTCCTGATACTGACGTAATCAGGATTTATAATCTCCCTCTCCCGATATGCACCGGCATCCAGCTCAACAATGTTGGGGATTATTGTATATGGAATACCGTATTTATCAAAGACTTTAGCCAGAAAGCCAGACAGCACTATATTCGCATCAGTCTTTGTCAGGTATTTTTTCACGAGACGGGTGTGTTTCGCGAAAAAGTTACCAGCACCGCCTCCGTGATATGTGGCAACGACTCTCTTTTTGTTTATTCTTCCCGCAATGACACTAAAGACTATCGGTATCATCCCAGCGCCAGAGCACCCATTGGCATGAATGACATCATAACTTTTTGACACCTTCAGCAACTTGAAGAAAATAGAAATTCTTTTTAAAACAAAACCTTTCGTGTCGAATATCACAGCCTCAACACTTTCTTCGTTAAGATGCTTGTGAAGCAATTCAACCTGCACGGATATTCCTCCTCGACCTGGTTTGTAATTTGTGACGAGTAATACTTTCATGACTTTTTATAATATCCCACGGCTTCCAAGCTTAAAATATGCCCATGCAAATTCCATCAGAAACACGACATAAAACCAATAATTGACAAATTTGATGTTCTTCTTGTTTAATTGTGAAACTCCGTAAGCTGCGAACATCAACAGCAAAGGCAATGTCGGCATGTGAAACCGTTCCGCATTTGCATATCCGGAAAAAGCGATGACACCTAAATAACCAATTACAAATGCGCCAAGCAACGCATAATCCCTCCAATTTTTATTTATGAATAGCAAGTATATAAGTGCAAAAACCACAAATATACCCATCGCGTTTTTTACGAAATTGCCACCATGAACAAGTTGCTGTGAATATTGTCCCTGCACATCAACCATAGTTGCAAAAGGCACAACAAACATCATAGGAGCCATGACACCGCCCGTAGCATACTTTGCCCATTGGTTTCCTCTTACCGTTTGTTGAAGACGCTTCAGCTCCTGATTTTCACTTCTTGTATTCCAAATCTCTTCAACTTCCGTGATTATCGTTCCTCCTGCCATAACAGCTACAAATAAAATTGAAAAAATGATTAGAACCACTTTTTTTGCCCTGCTCACGACCTTAGTTGATGAAAACAGCAAACCAGCGAAAAATGACATGAATGCAACAGCTCCAAGCACCGTTCTAAACAGGAATAATGACAAAGCCAGAGCAGTTGGGATTATTATATTCCAGAAATTGAACTTACGTACTCTCAACAAATAATCTGCTCTTTCCAGAAACGCTACAATTAGAAACACCATTTCAGTCTCTTTAAGGTGCATACCACAGTAATAAATCAAATTTGGCATAAACACACAGAAGAGTCCAGCCATCCGTGCTGTCGATTCCCCGAAATTTCTCTTGGCAAGTTTATAGATTAAAACGCAAGTATATGAACTTATCAATGCTTTACATAATCGTGTAGCTACTATTTTGGGGCCGATTAAAGTGTATAATAAAAACAAGTAGAATGGGTATCCAGAGTCAGAATATGAATTTCGATTAACAAAGAAATAATCCCATGCCGCTTTCCATCCGTACCTTGCAAACTCTTCAGCTTCACTATGATATCCCGTTGAATCACCGGCACTCCACTCAAACGGAGTTCCGGTCTCTTTCATGTAAAAATAGTACGTGAAGACAACCCAAATCACACGCAGCACAAAGGCTGTCCAAAAAATATTTTTTATGAATCTTTTGGGGTGATAATCTTTCCAACCGATTGAAAGTTTTGATGTTGACAAAAAGAATGTGCAGACAAAAATACCGCCGATAAGCATGAATTTGAAATCCATGGCATACCTGCTGTAAAAAACACTCACAGCCGCCAATGACACAAAATACGTTGTAATGGCCTTGTTTGCAACAACCTTTGGGAAAAACGTCAACATACCTCTACCCGAACAGTTTGCGTTTAATCTTAATCAATTTAATCATGCAGTCTTTTCCGACTATTCTCCCGACTGACTGCTTCCACCCTTTTCCCCCGTCAGTCCAAGAACTCAAACACATTGATTCACAATACGTGTTTTCGGTCTTTAAATACTCACCTGTAGTCTGCCTCGGACAGAAATAATCCACTGGAAAGACTGTCAAGTCCTTGTATTTCTGTAACTTGCCATTCTGCACAAGACCATTACCGTGCATAACTTTCGTCAAATATGTAACATTCGGCGTCAAGTCCATCTTGCCATCAATAATGAAATGTCTGTCATGATATAAATCAAGCATTTCTTTAACCCATTCGCCACCGGCCTTGCTTGCGCAAACTCCCATCATTACCGGCAGATGCTTACTACCCTCAAATCCGGCGAACGCCTCATTGCCAGTCATCAGATCATCAAATGGCTTCAAAACTTCAAAATCGACATCCATGTAAAGACCACCAATCTCGTACAAGGCTTTAAGTCTCACATAATCACTTACAAAGGCATATTTTTTTGATTCGTAAGCTTCTTTGGTATATGGCGTTGAATTGACATCAAAATTGTCTTCATTCCACAACTTATATTCCCAATCTGGCATATACTTATGCCAAGATTCTATACACTTAACGGCAAGTTCAGGCATCTCGCCACGTCCAAACCAACAATAATGTATAATCTTCGGTATCATTATCTCTTCAATCTGATTATAAGACAATACAATTCAGGCGACAGGTTTATCAATTTTCGCTTGCGCAATCCGCCGCCGTTCAAATGATAGTCAGACAACGGAAAGACAGCAAGTTCTTTCAATTTCTTAATATATTTCCTGCGTTCGTCATACAAGTCGGCGACAATGGCACCAAGCAACGAGATGACTGTACCTGCAATCATTCCCTTATACCACCTTTTGTCAGCCTTATCCGCCATTTGAGAATTCATCAACTCTATCAGAAAGATTTTGTCATCAATCACTTTTCTTTTCTTTTCCAACGTCTTAGCTTTCGTGATTGAACCCTGACGAACTAAATAATTATATATGATTTTACTTTCAGACGTAACACGATTCGCCGCGGTCAACACTCGCGGTGTCCATTCAACATCTTCAAAATAAATGCCTTCCATGAATAATGGTATGGATTTCACCAACTCAGTCTTCAGCATGAACTGAACGGCATAACATGCTGGTCCCTGACGTTCATTCAAAAAAGTAATCCCATCACAGACTTCATCCCTGTAGTCAACATACAACTTACCAGCCTTATTCGGGTCGAACACATCTCCTTTCTCATTGACATTCTGATAATTGAACCTCAAAATGTCAAGATTCTCACTCTCCATCTTCTCAACCAGCGACTTCTCGACATTAGGCTCAAGATAATCATCGGAATCAACGAACTGAATGTATTTTCCCTTAGCGACCTTTATACCAGAGTTACGCGCGCCGCTCAATCCTTGGTTTTTCTGATTTATCAGCGTGATGTTGGAATGCTTCTCCGCGTATTCTTTTGCTATTTCGCCACTACGGTCGGTCGAGCCATCGTTGACCACAACAATCTCATAATCATCATTTGCAATGTCCTGATTAAGAATACTGTCAAGGCATTTCGAAAGATAATTCTCGACGTTATAAACAGGGACAACTATTGACAGTATCATTTCAGAATTCCCCATTTTTCAAATTTGAAAAGTACACGTTCCATAAATGTGACGAATGACCAAAGATGATGCTTTTTCAACCGCTGATACTGGGAAATCGGTTTGGAATACATGTCATAATCATGAAGGACAGATGGCAAAATTACCGATTTCAAATACTCACGACGCTCTTTCTTTATGAGTTCCTTGTATTTGCCATCACTTTCACTCACCCCATACATGTCAAATATCGTAACATCAATGTCAGTATAAAAGACTTTTTCTTTACCAAACACGATTGTCCTCACATACCATTCCCAATCCGAGCAGATTTTCATTTCTTCATTGTAGTAGCCATATTTTTCGAACAAATCTCTCTGTATATATGCGCAATCATGATTAAGAGTACCGTTATAGAAATACAAGAACGATTCAGGAGTATATATCCCATTACCACAGGTATCCTTCTTCCTCTTCCCATTGCCAAAATCTTTAATCATGTTTCCATATAATATTGGCAAATGTTCATCAAGAGCATTATTCTTGGTCATGAGTTCAATTCTCATCCTCGCCACGACATCGTCCGAGGCAAGAACATCACCAGAGTTCAATATTTGAATATACTCCCCTTCCGCCATCTTAATACCCTTATTCATGGCGTTATAGATGCCTTTGTCCGGCTCACTTACCCACTTTATCAAGTGTGAAGTTTTG
This sequence comes from Prevotella sp., assembly GCA_045597685.1. Lineage (GTDB taxonomy): Bacteria > Bacteroidota > Bacteroidia > Bacteroidales > Bacteroidaceae > Prevotella. The sequence continues at coordinate 28,721 of JAZLKO010000031.1, read as the reverse complement.
AGAGTTGAGAGTGAAGATTCGTATTTTTTTATTACATCGACCGAGTCATCAGTGCTTGCGCCATCAATGATGATATGCTCAAAGTCCTTGCATGTTTGAGAAGCGACGCTCTTCAGTGTCTTCTCAAGGCCTGCGGAATTGTTGCGGTTTATGGTGATGATGGAGAGGTTCATTCTGTCACCCTCCTTATTTTTAACGCTTTGAATATAGCACGCTTATAGAATCTCCAATCCAAATATACCAGCCAAGGTTGGCGTTGTAATCTTTTACATTTTTTCAATAAAGCCTCATAATAATCAATCGTCTCATCGAAAACACTTGCACACTCTTCGGGATATAATGGTTTCGTATTTTCAAGAATCATCTTTAAATTATCATTAATCAGCACCAAATCAACATATTGATTTGATTCGCTACCCTCATTATGACGATACACAGCCATAACATCAGGCATATAATAGAAATCACCGTGGCGGACTATCATTAAATTCATGACATAGTCATCATTCATAACCTTGCCATACCATTCAGGGAAACTAACATATTCCCTGACAAAGACCTCACCATTTATTGGCATGAACCATTTTTTCCTTACGACATCTTCCCACGTGTTTATTGTCGGGAAATCTATAGGCAAAAAATAATTCGGCTTGGCAGTTGAATTTTCGTATCTGTTTAAAACATTGCAAAAACAACCAGCCATTTGCGGATTGGCTTCCAATATGTCTATCTGTTTCTGTAATTTATATGGATCCGTCCAATAATCATCACCATCACATAATGCAATATATTTGGCACTGCTTGCCTCGATAACACGTTTCAGATTTTCTGTTCCACCCACGTGTTCATCAAGAAGTAACCGCATCTTGTCACCATTGTTTTTTTGATACTCTTTCAAAATCTCAGCAGTGCCATCACTCGAACAATCATCAGCAACAATAATCTCATAGTCAAAATCGGTCTTCTGCATCAATATGCTATCAATACAGTTCCTCACATATTTGCACTGGTTATATGTACGGACACAGCAGCTAACAATTGGCTCTTTCATCTTCAAACACCATTATTCGTTTAACATGATACATATCTCTGTCATATTTTCTCACGGCCCCGCCCCATGAAATCATGGCCGTCTTATATCCGGCTTTCTCAGCATATTCCGCGGCGGCAGCCGACACATCTGTCTTCCATCCATACGGATATGAAAGATGTTCGACAGATTTTCCTGTATGACTCTCAATCTCCTTTTTGCTTTCCGATAACTCGTATTCCAACCAACTTTGCTCAGAGAACGATAACCTGCAATGCGACATCGTATGAGATCCGAATGTGCATAATCTGTCTTTCGACAACTTCTCCACCTGATTCCATGTCAATGTGTCAGGCACAAAAACATCGTCATTCAAATACTTCCCAAACTGCATCCTGAAATTATCTTTCAGTTTATCGTAAGGCTGGTTCAAAATCCATGACTTAACCGACAGAAAAGTTTTGTCTTTATCCTCCTCAGTCTGGCAGACATATTCAGTGCCGTCAGCAAGTTCCAGATATTCATTATTTCTGATTATTCTCTCTGCTATCAACGGATAGTTCCAGACCTTTCCTCCTGCATTCACGAGATTGACCGACAGATAAATACAAAATGGAACGTCATATTTTTTCAGAATCGGATATGCAAACTCATAATTGTCGGAATAGCCGTCATCAAACGTAATCACGGCAAATGGCTTTGTTCTTTTCTGTTTATTTGCCATGACAGAATACATTTCATCAACGGAAATAAAATCAAATTTGTCAATCCTGTCTTTTATGAACTGCTCAAACCGTGCTGGCGTAAAATTCAATTCAGCAATCGGCTTGATGGATTTATCGCCAGGCATGACGCGGTGAAACATATACACCTCGCCGATCGGCTTATTGAAAGTCGCATTATATAATGTCTCAAAAGAGCCTTTTATGTGAGCAATGCCTTTCCGTAAATACTTGAGGCTCTTGTCTTTTAGATACTTCAAAAACATTTACTTGTGCAACAAGTTTTTTATATACATTTTCAATGACTTTACATACATCGCCTTCTTTTCAAAACACGCAATCTTGATTTTTTTAGGATGAATAATTGGCATAAACCTTTCTTCATGAACATCCATTTTATAATTCAGACTATTATAACCAACATGAGTTGCATCAGAATCACATCCTTCATGTGATGTTAAGCATGAATTAGGTTTTATATTCAAATAGCCATTAAGTTTCAAACAATATTCAAACTGATAGTCCCAACGGTCATGCCTGTCACAGCTAAGCACATTTTCAAAATGCTTCGTTTCCTTATCTCTATACGCTTTCGAGAACCCGTAATGCTTTTTCAAAGCTTCATCAAAATCGCTTGCCACAACTTCTACGTCAAACTTCACCTTATTCCAAACCCTTTTACAAGTGGCCCACCCCAACGTTCCCTCTGTATCGAATGTAAAATAATATGAATTGCGGCGTGAATATTTTCTGTAGAAATTATGTCCCATCACGGCTCCAATTCTTTCATTATCAGCATATCTATTCAACATATCATCCATGAATGAAAAGAACAGCGGATGTGGCAATATGTCATCTTCCAGAATTATTCCGTATTCCTCATTCTCAAATAACCATGATATTGCAGCATACGGTCCAGGGCCGCAGCCAAGATTTTTTTCCTGATAATTTGTGTGAAGTTCACATTGCCAATCGACCATCTCACTCACCGCATCACGAACAGCCTTGCATTTCTCGATATCATCTGGCCTGTCCTTACGTGCACCATCTTGAAACACATACAACTTCGTCGGCTGCTGTTTGCGCACCTCACACAAAAGCCTTCTGACGTGATCTGCACGGTTAAAAGCAATAATCAATATCGGAGTGTTAAACATAATTCATTTTTTAAAAACCCAGTTTCGCTCTTTTGACAAATCCTTTCCGTCAATGCATATACGTCCAATCCGCCCCTCACCTCCAAAATTCACATTATCGTCACACATGACAGGAACAACATTCTCTTTTCCAAGCACTTCAATGTTCATTGCATTTGCACGGCCCCACGTGAATGCATAAAACGGAATATAATTCGGATGGTGACCCAACACTTCCTGACATTTACGAAGATTAACCTCAAATTCTTCCTTAGCCATCAAAGTCGCATCATCATGCTCATATCCATGCATGGCGATTGAGACATTCGACGGCAACTCAAACAGCTGTTCTTCAGTTATATACATTTTTGCAACCACATCACTTGGCAACTCGCCATCGTACTTTGTCGCCTCTCTAAATGTCTCTTCATTCAGTTTGCTGTACGACTTGCCGTCAAGATATTTCGGATTGACAAATATCGTCAACGGGATCCCATTTTCTTCAATAAACGGAATAACACTCGTCACCGACAAATATGCATCATCGGCAGTCAGAACCGCATATCTTTTACTCCTGAAATGCTTGGTCTTCAACTCATCAAACGCATCGCTCAAACTTAAAAATGTATATTTCCGTCTTAGAGACTCAATGTTTCTCTTAAACTGCCCGATTTCATTCCAGTCACACTTGCGGTCAATTTCAGGATTGAATTCCGAGCCGACCTGATGAAAGACAAAGACAGGTATAGGTTTATATACGAATCTGTCGATACGCTTTTTTATCTTTTTCAAAATGCCCGTCATCTTACTTGCCTGAAATTTTTCTCGCAATACCATATAAAAAATCAACAATTCTCATAAAAATCCTCTTCCCGCAAAACCATCTGACAGGTTCAGCCCGCCGCAACTCATCTTCATGCTTGAGATAATCAGGCACAAAATATCTGAACGGACTCTGCTGATATACAATGTTTTTCTCTTTTATCTCAAGCTCGGGGTTTGTCGCCGAGATGCCGTCTTCAACATAATTCGAGACCACAATCGACGATTTTTTCGTGGTCGCCTTCCCTAAAATTATCGAACGCAACCAAAACTCCCAATCGCCCATTATCCTCAAATCCTCGCGATACGTTCCGTATTCATCGAAAAGCGATTTCTTCATGAACGTCGATTGGTGCATCAAAGTCGAATTAAAAAAATACCCGAACGTCAATGTCTCCGGAATGTCAGAAGTCCAGATTTTCCCGTTGTTGATGACATTTTCCTGACAATAATAAATGTCGGCTTTCGGGTTTTCGGCAAATACTTTTTCCAAAACATTCTCGCTCACGAGCCAGTCGCCGCTGTTCAGGAAAAGCAAATACTCACCTTCCGCTAACGCAATCGCCTTGTTCATCGCATTGAAAACGCCAGTGTCCCGTTCCGAGATCCACCTTATCGTGTGTGAAGTTTTCAGAGTTGAGAGTGAAGATTCTTTTTCGTATTTTTTAATAACCTCAACAGAATTGTCAGTACTCGCGCCGTCGATGATGACGTGTTCAAAATCGCTGAATGTCTGCGGCAGAACACTGTTGAACGTTCTCTCAAGACCAACGGCATTGTTCCTGTTTACGGTTACAATAGTAAGTTTCATATCCCGCACAACTTGGCCAGCATCAGATTGACCGTTTTATTATACAAAAACTTGGTTATAAACCGTTTGCGAAGCGATGGATGCTTCTCAAGCATCCTGTTGATTCTGCCGACCATGCGTTCGTTGCCATATTTCGCTTCCATCCTGCGGTAAGCCACGTAAAACCTGACGTCATCCCATAGCCAGCTCAACCCACGCTTTATTTCCTTCTGACTCAACGGATATTTCTCTTTATCAGTGACTTTATATTTATCGATTCCTTCTTTTTTCGTCACGACCTGCGACAGATGCTTCACTTCCGATTTTGCGACCAGCACATTGTCAACGGCATACTTGCGCAATGTCAGAAGTTCATCGTCGTCGGCGGAATAATAGTCAAAGGTTTCGTCAAACTGTCCGATTATGTCAAAGACCTTCCTATCCCAAACCATGCACCAAGCCGCGTAATGGCGCTTGTTTTCCCATCCGATGTAATAATCTTTTCCACTTGAAACCAACTCGGCCATCATCGGGTAATCAGGATCCATCGGCGAGAAGCACATAAACTCCGGATTCATCGCCTTGACTTTCAATATCTCCGAGTACCAGCCATTTCTGAAAACGATGTCATTGTTGCAGAACGCCACAAACTCGCCGGAAGTCTGTCTGAGTCCGAGATTGAAGAAACCGTGGAAGTTAAACTTCTCATCCGGAACTATGACCCTGACGCGCTCATCGTAATGATAAGGATTATCCTTACGGCTCTCGACCAGAAGCACCTCCAGTTCGCCGCCGTTCCATTTTTCGGATTCGAGCAACGACTCGATGCAGCGGCGATTCATCTGGAAGATGTCATCGTCGATGGCGTAAGAGAGGATTATGACGCTTATAATTTGCATATTTTCTTTACAAAAGAAAAAAACAACGGATTATTAAGTTTAATTTTATTTTTGACACATCCAATTATAGAATTATCATATCCATATATTTGTTTCGATTTCAAAATATTATACTGAGTAACAAGTTTGTTAATAGTTATCTTATTCCCACGGTAAAATTTTGAAAAAGAGTAAAAAGTTGCATTACAATCAGCACATTGCCTAACTATTTTACACGAATACTCCTCCAATGTTTTTGTAAAGTAATGTCGTATGTACGCTATATTAAAACCGACTTTCTTAAACGGACTATTTTCTGCAATCATATTACCTTCATCATCAGAAATACTACCGAGTCCCCATGGTGTATGTGGATTACTATTCCATTGAACAGAATTCCAATCAATATCAACATTCTTTTTTATAATTGATTTAATATGCATATTTTCAGGGAAGTCGTATGTATATCTGAATGTATATGGTTTTATCGGCTTTTTAAATCTATCCACAACACCGCCTTCCTTTTTCCGAACCATTCCATTGTCCCCATAGCACATCCAATTCAGATGAATAGCATCAAATTCATCTCTATCTTGTAGGAACTGTTCGATATTGGTGTAGCCGGATTTTGGATTAAAAGTAATAAATTCATCTATATCAATGAAAGCACACCAATCGAAATCAAAAGTCCTGTAACATTCATTGTACACAATTTTCTGCATGTACTTCTTTCCGCGAACATCAAGAACCGAGACCTTTTCATTCAAATCAGATGGAATCACATCCTCTATACGCTCGCCGTCAATCTCATTGTTGTCATATATGTAAATATGATCAAACCCGAGGTTGATATGGTATCTCACCCATTCGGCGATGTAGTCGTTTTCGTATTTAGCTATGGCGCAAATGACAGTATTCACTTTCCCATCCTTCTAATTTTTTCGGCTAATCTTACCAAGATACCAACTCTACTATCTCGAAGACTTATATATTTTGCCAATTCGCATTGCAATTCAGCCATCTTCATTTTATCAGTATAATATTGAGAAAACAATCTATACATACTACGATTGATCAGTTCATCACGTTCAATAGTTGCATCACTATGATTATTAGTTAAATCAAAATATGACACCACTCTGTCCCAATTAGAATATGATTCATTATTCATAAACAAAGTTTGAATGAAAAACTTCCAATCAGAGACAAATCTGAGATTTTCATCGTACATTCCATATCTCTCCAACAAATCACGTTTAATAAATGTTGATTGATGGATAAGAACATCATCTATCATGTGGTTAATTGTAAGCTCTTCATCTACTGGAGCCAATCTTGTTTCAATGATAGAATTATTACTCCATAAATATGTATTACCTGTTATAACGCTATATGTGGGATTAGAACTAACAAAATCACTTATCACGTTTTTATCAGCTATCCAATCTCCAGAATTCAAAAATAAACAATACTCACCTTTAGCCACCTTTATACCTTTGTTCATCGCATTATAAATGCCAGTATCTGGTTCGCTGACCCAGTAAGTCATTTTATCAACATATCGATTGATAACCTCCGTGCTTCCATCTGTCGAACCACCATCAATTACAATCCATTCAAAATCATTGAATAGTTGACTTACTACACTTTCAGCCGTTTTCTGGAATCCGCTTTTGTTATTTAGATTTATTGTTATTATTGATAGTTTCATAGTTTTTATTTCTTTATAACGTCAACATCTTTTTGTATATGCAAACATTCAGTTCTATAGCGGTCAAGAATATCATTGCTACTACCGCATATCGTTTACCCATTAAACCGTAGTTCTTGTCAAATCAAACCTCCAACCTTAAACTACGCCACTTTATCTTTTATATTTTTATACAATTGACGGAGTCTAGGAAAATTGTACTGACACATTCTTTTAACGCACATATACATTACCGTAATCAAATACCTATTATATTTCTTATTTCTTACTAAGTATTTAGGATTCTCAGACTCAGCAATTTCATATAATTCATTCAAAAGCTGCATTTTTCTTTTCTTATACCCATGATATTCCTGAAACCTATCTATAGTAGCAAGATGTGCTTCCAATAATCTAATCGACATACTTCCATTGTTTTCACTATGCTTTCTATAATATACCAAATATTCGTCAACCCAACCGATTTTATAATTTTGTGCAACTTTTAAAACCTTAAGATAATCTTCAACCCAAATTGTCTCATCATTATATCCAATATTTTCTAATACAGATTTCTTAAAAATCCAACTAGGTGCCTTGGGCCAATATTTCAACCAAAATAAATCGTCAAATATTTCCCCACTTCTATATTCTCCTGTATCTTCCTTTTCTTCTTTTTTATTATCATTTTCATAAACCATTATTGAGCTAGTGAATACAGCCCCCACTTCTTCGTGCATTAAAAAGTATGTAATTACCTTCTCTACGTACAGGGAATCCAAATAATCATCTCCTGCAATTGTTTTAACAAAAATACCGTTAGCATTCTTTTCACCTCTGTTACAATTTGCCGAAATTCCAGTGTTTTTTTCAACGGTCAGCAATTCAGCCCGCACAAATCTGTCTTTGTTCTTCTCAATCCAATTGCGGCACAATTCCACGGTATTATCCGTCGAACAATCGTCAGAAACAATCAATTCCAAATTTTGATATGTTTGGGATTTGATGCTTTCAAGCGTCTCAATTACATACTTTGATGAATTGTATGTAATAACAGGAATAGATACTAAAGGCTGACTATCATTTTTCATATCGTGAAAAAAATTTATCGATAATTTTAAAAATAGGAGCCAACATATATCTTCGCAGAAGATCCAACAAGGTCGCAAATATATACACGGCAATGACAGCTCCACCAATACGCAGCAGATATAAATGGAAGGGCTGTGTAGTAAACAAATGTACATCTTTTCTCGCCAGCCAATCTATTACAGGACCAGAAGTATGAAAAATAAACACTGCCAAACACGATGGTGCAATCCAATTAATAAACTTACTCCTAATTTTAAGTTGTGCAAAACACACAAGCAACAATGTTGCAGATACTATCAAAAATGGGCTATCGTATGACAACCATCTATCTTCATTACTGCACAAAAAACGGAGGAGAGTCATCAACACTATTGAACCGACAAACGCAGCCCATACACTCCATTTAGGATATTTGCTTGCGCGTGCTTGTCCATATATGTATATATATCTTCCAATTAAATATAAACAGATAAACGTTGCAAAAGAATACCCATGTGCAAATAAGAATTTTTCTGCATCCCATACAGCACTAAAATAATACATTACTGCCATATAAGTTAGGATATAGACCAAAAGGGGTTTTTCATTACATCTTTCCACAAAAGCATTCAAAATTGGAGACAGCAACATCAACATCAAATAACTTTGCACAAACCAATTACCTCCTGCCGAAAATGCAAAAAAACGATTCCCCAACTCCCTCCATGAAAAAGAACTATCTCCCACGTAAACAGAAAGGCCATAACACAAAAGATAAAAGAATAACAGGGTCGAATATAGGTTCATTACACTCTTAAATTTAGGCTTAATTGAGAAATAGCCGGATATCAACACAAAACAATCCACTCCAATACAACTCAAACTTTGTATCAAAGCTCTTGAACCGCCAACAAACCATCCTTGTCCTGCCGACCAAGTTGTAATCCCGCCCCAATCACGCAAAAACCAACCATTGCAATGCACGATAAGTATCATAAATGTCGCTACAATGCGAAGTAGCTCAATATTTGAATTTCTTTCATTCATAACCATTAATCTGTTTTACAACACAATCCACTTGTGTCATTTTCAAGCACGGACCCATCGGCAGACTCAACTCTTCCCTATGAATCTTCTCTGTAATCGGCAAGGAGATATTACTCCATTCCGTGTAGCATTTCTGCTTATGCGGCGGAATCGGATAATGGATTATCGTCTGCACACCATTTTCATTAAGATAATCCTGCAATTCATCCCTCCGCTCGCATCTTATCGGAAAAATATGGAAAACATTGGCATTCCAATCTTCCACTTTCGGCAGGACGACAGCTGGATTTTTTATGTTTTCGATATAATATCTTGCCACCTCCTTGCGCCGGGCATTATCCTCGTCAAGATGGCGCAGTTTCACATCCAGCACGGCGGCATGTATCTCATCAAGGCGACTGTTCCGTCCACAATAGTCAAAGACATATTTCCTTGATGAACCGTAATTTGCCAAGGTGCGGACCATCTGTGCAAGCTGTTCATCGTTGGTCGTGACAGCGCCGCCATCGCCCAAGGCGCCAAGATTCTTACCCGGATAGAAACTATGTCCGGCGGCATCGCCGATCGAACCTGTCCTTACCCCTTTGTACAAGCAACCATGAGCCTGCGCATTGTCTTCAACCAGTTTCAGATTGTATTTCCTGCAAAGCTCACCTATCTTTTCCGTATAGGCACATCTTCCATAAAGATGCACTATGCAGATGGCTTTTGTCTTGGGCGTAATCGCCTCTTCGATTCTTGAACCGTCGATTTCGTAGGTGTCGAGCAAAGGCTCCACCAAAACCGGCTTCAAGCCATTCTCGGTAATCGAAAGAATTGTCGCAATATAGGTATTTGCAGGGACAATCACCTCATCGCCCGGCTGCATCACGCCAAGCTCTATGTAAGCCCTGAAAATCCAAATGAGGGCATCAAGGCCGTTGGCGCAGCCAACGCAATATCGGGTACCTATATATCTTGAATAGTCTTCCTCAAAATGAGCATTCTCGGTACCTTGGAGGTACCAGCCTGAATCGATGACACGAGACACTGCCTCATGTATTTCATCTGCATATTTCGCAGTTACATCTTTTAGCGAAAGAAATGGAACTTTTATCATTTCTCAATCTTTTTATAAAACCTTGCAGGATTCCCAATCCATATTTCACTGGCAGGTATGTCTTTCGTTACGACACTCCCTGCTCCTACCATCGAATTCTCTCCTATCGTGTGACCTGCTATTATCGTTACATTTGCTCCGATAGAGCACCCTCGTTTAAGTACCGTTCTCAAATACTTTTCAGGATATTGCTTTGACCGCGGGAAAATATCATTCGTAAACGTTGCATTAGGGCCAATGAAAACGTTGTCTTCGACCGTAACGCCATCCCAAAGTTGGACGCCCGACTTTATAGTTACATTATCTCCGACAGAGACATCATTCTCAATCAACACGTTTGCACAGATGTTGCAATTCTCACCAATATGTGCTTCGGGAAATATGACACAAAACTGCCATATATTCGTATTCGTAGGAATGTTTGGGTTTCTGCAATCAGATAGAGGATGAACCATCAGGCATCCCTCCTATCTGATAAACATAAACAATTGTAAATCAGTAATTTACCCCCCCCGCATACTACCATATGCACCAACAGCTACCAATTCACTGCCATTATTCAAATCAACATCTTTATTTTTCAATGAATTAATCCAAGCTTCATAACCACAACTTTCCCATGGCATATTCCTTCCGAACCTATAAGGCCACGGATAATGCGGAGTACCCGTTTCCCTATCAACCACTTCCCGAATGTCTTTGACGGTTTTGCCAGGAGTTCCAACGACAACCATAAAATCATCAACGTCTTTAGCAACCGTTGAACAAGCTCCAATCAAACAATGCTTTCCGATTTTTACACCCGGCAATAGTACACATTTTGTGGCAATAATCGAATAATCACCGACAACAGGACCAACGTTAAGATTTGAGGGTGGCGTTGGATCATTAGTAAAAACCGTATATGGGAAAATCCAGCAGTAATTTCCAATTTTTGAACCTTGTCCGATATGCACGTTGCTATGCAGGCGGACATAGTCTCCGAATTCAGCATGTCCCTGCAAATCGCACAATGTTCCAACGCTACAATGGACACCCATTTTCACTTTCTCTCTAACAGTTACGCGATGACCCGTCTGGAAACCATCCCCAAAAACACTATCCGCATATATTATCGAATGACTTCTGATCAAGGAACCAGCACCAATAATGGTTTTTGGATTTACATAAATTTGTTGATTTGAATAATAACTATTCAAGGGTTCCCCTATAACACAGTCGTTGCACACTATCGTGTTGTCTCCAATGACAACGTTGTCATAGATAATCGTGTTATCTCCGATTTTCACGTTATCACCTATTATAGCAGTAGGACTAATCCTGACATTAAGCCCGGTAAACTTGTCTAATTCCATGACTATTCATTATTCTTGTATTCAATAAACCAGGTGACGCATCTCTGACTGTTTATTTTTATCCGTGCATCTCTCGTTCATGAGTCGGTAGATGATTCGCAATTATAATTGTTATACCATTCTTGATTCTACGAAATTCAATTGCGACAAAGCCCTGTCCGTATGAAACGAGATTTGGTTAAAAAGGATGTGCGTCTTCAATTGAACGACAGCGGCCTCCGCACTTAGCTCTCCGTTCTCATACAAACTGATTGTAGCATATAAGTTATCATTCGCAACCGGGCCAAGGACAATATCATAATCATGCAACGGGGCATGGCGGCGATTAGCAACCACGAAATCCAACCATTCTTTCGTTGCTCCATTATACTCCATAATACGGAAATCCTTCTTTTGCAAAATGTCATCATCCACCTCATACACAGAAACAACCGCCTTGTCGCCATCTGCACGGTCCCGGCGGATACGAGCCCAACGTTCAGCCTGATCAAAATCCACCGTTGTATAAAACCCTTTACCATAATCCGTATTGGGGCGGCCCTGACGGAGATTCGGGTTCTTGACTGATACTATAGAACCGTGATACAATTTCATTTCCCTTGATTTTTACGGTTTTTGATAAATATTTCCATATCATGAAGGATGGCATCCACCCCTTGTGTGTGAAGCATGTCAAAGCCATTAATCAAATACTCATCCACATGATAGTGGCGGAAAAGAGCGTACGCCTCCAGAGATGTCATATCATGCCTCTTGGCGTAATTCTCCATACAGAAGGTCAAAAAGACCACCACATTATTGGAGATAACACGGCCGTTGGGCAACCAACTCTGCTCCAACAACTTATACAAAGACTCCGTATCCAAATACCACCACTTGGCATCTTCTTCGTATAACTTGGCGTAAAACGGTGCATCATATATGTAGCCCAATGCCACATTCACAGGAATGTGCTTACGTTGCGAAACCAATAAGGCTAACTGCGAGATTTTCAATGGAATGATCGACGCGCTCATAGTCTGTTATTTGATTCCTATCCCTTTATACTTCAAAAACTCCTCATAATCCCTAATATAATCCTCGGCATCATACTTTTCCGAAGCCAAAACCAAGCACACAGAACCTGAGGAAAAGCCCTGTTCATGTGCCCATATCCCAGGAGGAATGTGAAGTCCATAAAAAGGCCTGTTCAGCACAACAGTCCTTCTGTTTTTTCCATCATCAAGCACCACCTCAAAACTTCCACTTGCTGCAACCAGAAACTGATGGCACATTTTGTGTGCGTGCGCTCCACGAGATTCACCTCCTGGAATGTCATATAGGTAAAAAACTCTTTTAACGTCAAATGGAATAGTTCCACAGTTCTCCACAACCGACAGATTTCCCTTCCTGTCACTATGATGCCTGTCAAGTTCTATAATAGAACAATCATACACACTTGCCTTTTTCATCTTGCCATTGATTTGAAAATCTCGTAGTCGCGGATATAATCTTCCACATCATACTTTGTACTCGACAACACTAAAGCCAGCGAATTGGTCGAGAAATTCACCATTTCACGCCAAATCATCTTCGACACATACAGTCCGTAATAGGAACGGTTCAGAGAGAAAGTCTTTCTTTCACGCCCGTCATCCAGAACGACATCGAAACTTCCCGAAAGCGCCACAATTAATTCCTCGTTTTCCTTATAGGCATGTCCGCCACGTTTCTCTCCGCCCGGAACGTCGTAAATCCAATAAGCGCGTTCTATCTTGAAAGGGACATGGTTGTTTTCCTCTATAAATGAGAGGTTTCCTCTGGCATCAAGAAACTTCGGGAGCTGTATTATTTCTGGTTTATTCATGGTCTATGAGATATATTCCGACTCAAACTCAAGATCTGTCAATATTACGCCAGGCCGATTGCCCTTGACAAATCCGTCTTCTCCAAACACCTGACCGACTTCAAATATATATTCCAACGAACCCCATAACAAATACCGGCAGTTTTCGCCAAACCACACTCTCATAACATAACGACCAGCATTCAATAAATACGGCGGAACTTTCAAAGACACATGATACTCGCCAACCTTTGAGTCTTTATTCGGCGAAATGATTTTTCCCTGATGAAAAACTATCACATCATCAACCGTACGAAGCTCAAAAGTCGCGTCAACCATCTGATTTTCCCTGTAATTCATAAACCGCAGATCAACATCAATGCCCGACTCTATGTTTATCTCTTTCCCAACAGATGGTTTCAAACACAACGACCTTATTTTTATTTTCTCATTACCGGGTGCACCATCCAAGTTTTCATAATAACAATCCTTAGAATCGCTATAATTCGCACCAATATAATAATCAACAGCAGATTTGACATCCCCATCATAAATAAGTCCACCATTTTTCAGAACAACACCTCTTGTGCAGAGTTTTTTGATACTCGTCATATTATGGCTCACAAACAGCACAGACCTTCCCTCGCCCTTGCTCACATCCTGCATCTTACCGATTGCTTTTTTCTGAAATTCAGCATCACCGACGGCCAAAACCTCATCAACAACAAGAATTTCAGGATCAAGATGTGCCGCCACAGCAAATCCGAGACGTACCATCATACCAGAAGAGTAACGCTTCACCGGAGTATCAATGTAACGCTCGCAACCGCTAAAATCCACAATCTCATCAAGTTTTCGCTGAATGTCATTCTTTGTCATTCCCAAGATTGCTCCGTTCAGGAAGATATTCTCGCGTCCAGTCATTTCAGGATGGAAACCAGTTCCAACTTCCAACAAAGATCCAATTCTGCCTTTTGCACGAATTGTTCCAGTTGTAGGTCCTGTAACCTTCGAAAGCAGTTTCAGAAGCGTGCTCTTGCCTGCACCGTTCTTTCCAATGATGCCGACCACATCGCCTTGTTCCACCTTAAAGTTGATGTCGCGCAAAGCCCAGACGTATTCCGAACTGCCTTTGGTTGAGCGGTCGTTGGTCTCGCCAATCTTCAGATAAGGGTCTTCCTTACCCAACACATTCGTAATCCAAAAACGACGTATGTCGTGGCTGAGGGTTCTGGTACTCACCAGTCCCAAGCGGTACTGCTTGGATATGTTTTCAAATTCTATTGCTGTCATTTCTTATTTATTCATTTTAATGATTTAGACATATCATGAAGCACTATACCTTCTGTAATATATTCAACATCATGCTTCCACACGTAATCTTTCAATCGTGGTGTAAAATAAGTTGATTCATATTCATAATCCATCACGTATGACAACACATAATCAGCCGATTCAGCCTGAATAAAAGCTTCCTCTTCGTTAATACCAAGAGGCGCAAACGAATATCCAATAGTTGAAAGATTCGGAGGCAATATATTTGCAATGTAATAGACAGGTATTAATCCACCATGCACAATCCATACGGTCTTCCCTTCCGGGACTACATCTTCCACAGCCTTTGCATCCTTAATTTGTTCCTCTTTCTGATTTCCCAAATATATTTTCCGTACGCGATTGTTATACGTTCCGTAAATAGAATAGAGTACCATTATTGTGACTGGTACTATCATAATGATTCTCATTATTTTGCTGCAATCCAGCGACAACAGCAATGCAATAAGAATTGCGACAAAAGGCATAACGTGAAGCAGATAGTGTACGCCAACCGTAAAATAAAATTGAAACATAAAGCCAAATATTCCACACAAACAAAATAAGTATTTTATCCCTTTATCCTGTTTGATAATAAGTGGGACAAAGACGATACTTACAGGGACAATACAAGCATATCTTTTAAACACCATATTCCAAGTTCCTCGTATAACATTCATGATTTTTGTGGAAAAACTTGCATCATAACCAGCTGCTGATGCTGACTCCGTACCGTATTTACTAAAAATCACATTCAAGAATTCATCAGGCCATATTAGTTGGCACAAAATACATGGCAACATAAATCCGACAAGCACATACACTATACGAACTGGTTTATTATTCATTGAAACAACAATAAGAAATATACACAGCACAACGTACCCCAATCCAAATTGTTTTGACAAGAAAGAACATGATGCCACAACACCAACAAGTATGTATAACCACAAACGATTATTGTCCTTTAATGCCAAAGACATATAAACGGCTGCAAGTCCAAACATCAAACTCGGCATTTCAAGAAGTATAATATTACCCTCCATAAAATGTGTTTGCATTACAAACCACCAGCTTACAAAATATGATATATATTTATTGAAGTCGAACTGCCTGCATATTTTGTATATGAAGAACGCGGCAGTCAACTGCATCACAAAGTTTATCGCCAAATAAAACTCATAATTCCCATAACTAACATTAAAAATTTTTTTAATAAAAACCATCATGTAGAACCATAAGGGCGAATACCCACAAGCGACATCAGTATAAAGCTTTCCACCCTCAGCAATTCTCTCAACCATCAACAGATAATATACCGAATCGTGGTTGTATAAATTCCTAAAGATACACAACACTATGGGAATCAATGCAATTGTGGCGCTCAATAGTACAACGCCGTACCATATTGCATCTTTATTTCTGTCAGATAATTCCATAACTCCACTCAATTATTGATTACATTTGTTATGTTTTTCACTTCATCAACACTTAACTCATAAAACATCGGCAGCCTCACCAAACAGTCGGCGAAACGGTCGCAGTTCGGCAATTCACGGCCATCATGTTTATCCTGATAATACGGACTGCTGTGGAGGCTGAGGTAATGGAACACAGCCCCGATGCCATTCCCCTTGAGTTTATTAATCAACCCAGTGCGTTCTTCCAGACTGTTGCAAACCAAGTAGAACATGTGGGCATTGTTAGTGGCATAACCCGGAATGTCTGGCAAGCTGAACATTCCTTGTGCAGCCGATTGTGAAAGAAGCTCGTAATACCTGTTCCACAACATCTTGCGCTTTTCCTGAATCATGTCAAGATGTTCAATCTGAGCCCACAAGAATGCTGCGACGACTTCACTTGGCAAAAATGAACTCCCGACATCAACCCAACCATATTTGTTCACCTCGCCACGGAAAAACTCAGCGCGATTGGTCCCCTTCTCCCAAATAATTTCGGCCCGACGGATGAAACGCTCATCATTGATTGTCAGCATTCCGCCCTCACCAGAAATGATGTTCTTAGTCTCGTGAAACGAGAAGCAGCCCAGATGTCCGATGCTTCCGAGTGCTTTTTTCTCGCCAATCTTTGGTGAAATGTAATATGAATCAACAGCTTGTGCGGCATCTTCAACGACAAGAATGTCGTGACGATTGGCAATCTCCATGATTTTATCCATATCACATGCCGCGCCGGCATAATGGACGGGAACAATAACTTTTGTTCTTGGCGTTACCAATGCCTCAATCTTGTCGGCATCAATATTCGGCTTATCATAGGAACTATCGGCAAAGACAATCTTCGCCCCCGCCCTGACGAACGCCAAAGCCGACGAGACAAAGGTATAACTTGGCACAATGACCTCATCGCCCGGTTTCACATCACATAGAATAGATGCCATTTCAAGAGCATCAGTGCAACTTGTTGTCAGGAGGCATTTCCTGAAACCATAACGCTCCTCGAAATACTTCTGGCATCTTTTCGTAAACTCACCATTGCCGGAAATCTTGCCGTCATACACCGCCTGGTACATGTAATGGGCTTCCTTGCCTGTGAGATATGGCTTATTAAAAGGGATTATCATTTGTTTGAGTACTATATATTTTAAACAATTTAAAATCACCAATTTCTGTAACTATAGAATCAGCAGCAGTTATACCATGATTTCTATAAATACCATCATCTATCATCTTAACCAAATACTTGTCTCTATCTGATGTAAAGACAAAAACATCCTCACTCAACAACTCAATATGAGATTTTAAGACAGAATTCACCGGCATAGAAACCATCCAACCACCATTTAGGAATCTATAATTTATATCTTTTATCTTTAATGGATTAGTATATTCAATTGACAAGCATCCAACTAATGTATATATATACTTATCCTTGCACGAATCAAGGATCGGAATTTGTTTGGCTTTCCATTCGGTTTCCCTCCAGCATGAATCACTATGTCTTATGTTTATTGTTTGTTTTGAATATTTAAAAAGAACTAACATTATTGCTAATGAGATGGATAATGAAAGCTTGTCAAACCCACTTTTTCTGCTCAAAAAAAACATATTGTATATTATAGTCATCAAGCTGCATAAAAAAACTCTATCCTTAACGATACCATTCATTGATATTATCATTAATACGAACACCCATAAAAAATAACTCAAACAAATATATAGCTTTCCCTTTTTACCAACAGTTGAAAACAGGGCCAAAAGACAACCAAACGCCAAAACAGCAACAACAGTCCAATATTTCTTGAGATTGTTTATATTTTTTAATCTTTCAGAAAATTTTATTGTACCAATTTTATCATTTATCTCTAACAAAACATTTTTTTTCATTACGGATGGATCAGAACAGAAATTATACATCATAATGAAATCTTCCGAATCAATATTTACTGGCATACAATCCAATATTTTACCAGCATTAGGATTGTCATTAATTTCCCCTCTGACATTATTATATTCTTTGAATTCCCGCCAGGATTCTGATGAATAAAAACAATTATCAACTAACTTGAATAAAATGGATAAGACAATCACAATAACGACTGGTATATATCTCACCCAATTGACACCAAACTCATAGAAAAACAAAGGAGAAAACAATATTCCAACTAATGCCGCTGCGTGAAACCTAATCATTGAAGCAATCACGATCAAAAAAACTCCCAAAGACTTTGATTTTATTCCTTGACACCTCAACAACGAACATCCCGCAAGACAAGTCAATCCGGCGGTTGTCGTAAATTGCAATGCAATTATTACCCTTAACCATAGCACGTAGAAGAATGCTACAATAACCACCTTTGAAAACACGCCAGCTTTCTCATCTGAAATCAATTGATATATGATTATACTCATCGAAATGATGTGTAAACATGCAAACGATATTGTGTACCATTCTACTGATTTTGTAATGCCATACAAAAATGTCAGAATCAAACCATAAACTGCATTAATGAAAACCAAATGACAATCTGGAGTACCAGAAGACACACCATTTGCCATCATACACATGGCAACATCATCATTTTCTTCAAATCTGAACGGTAACAACATTGCAGACAAAACGAAAAATACAATGTTGAATACGACCACCAACAAAAAACAAACTCTTCTGTTCTTTAAAAACACGTCACTTCGATTTTATTACTTCAACACTTCCCAACGACCGCCTTTGTCAGGACCTATGCGATGGATAAGGCCATTCTCTTTCAATTTCCTCACATACTCTTTGACCGTGTAAAAACTCACCGATAAATTTCCCGCAATCTGTTTTTGCGTTATCTTAGGATCTTTAATGATTTCAGCAAGAATCTTTTCTGACAACGTTTTGTCATCACCAACGCTCTGGGGGGTGTTCTGGGGGGTGTTCTGGAGGGATACATCTCCCCTCTCCAAACTTACACTCACATTAATTCCTCCCGAAACCTGCTCCCATACAGGATCCGCAACGCCATATTCCCTGAATCCATCCAATACTCGGTGAATACCTGATCCGTATTTTTCAATCAGCCCCATGTCCTTGAAAACATCGGCAACTTGTTTATTACGAGGATTTGAACGATAATGGTTTGACAACAAATCATCAACAGTGATTTCATCTGGCAATTTACCAGGGTTATAAAAATCAATATGGTCAGGATAAACCTTCACGATGGAATCGTATGGAGAACGATAATCTCTGTGGACAATCATATTCATCACTATCTCCCTAATCGCCTCCAAAGGGTAGTCCCAACGTTCTTCATGACGTGGATTTCCCGTGATAATCAAAGCCTTATTGATATGCTTCTTCACGAATGACATCACTTCATCCACTTCAAGAATCAGATTACGCTTTGTCCTTGCCGAATCCTTTATGATCACATTATTCTGGAAGAAACCGAGTTCAACAGTCGTCAGCAGATTATCCTCTTTTGCAAAAAGCAGGTAGGCCGCATTAGTGATTGTGCCGTTTTCATTCAGCAGGTTCTTCTTCTTCAAATATTCCAAAACGCCAGATCCCGTTGTTATTCCATTTTTCCCGACAAGCTCAATCGTCCTCTCAATCAAATCAAAATCAAGGTCTTCAAGATGATGCCGAGGGTCAGGAAACATATCCCAACTCGCATTCATCGAACGCAGATGCATGTCGGAAATCTCGACAGGTGAAAGATGATGATTCGAATTCTCCACCCTCTTATAATATCTGCCCTGAAATGAAACAGGTTTTATCGGATATTCCGGCACATCAACACAAACAACCGTCTTTCCTTCAATCTCAAAAGCCTCAACGCCCGGAACAATGGCAGGTTCGGTTTTCTGCTTTATTTCATTTACGATATTCTGCAAAGTCTCCTTGGCCAACTTAATCCCGACAACTTTCTGATTATCATTCACACCAAGAATCAAATATCCACCTTTCGTATTGGCGAAAGCCACCAAAGTCTCTATGCAAGTCACATTGAACGAGGTCTTGAACTCAACGTTCAATCCCTCACCTTTCCTGATTTGTTCTATGACCTGAGTAGCATCCATTTTACAAGTGTTATTATGCTTTCGCGAACCAAACGATTCCGCCCACTATCAGGCTTGCGCCGACGATGTTCCAAAGCGTTATGGTTTCATTGAATATCAACGCAGAAAACAGCAAGACGAAAATAAGGCTCGTGCCTTTGAACATATAGGCCGTGGTAAGCTCTATGCGTTTGAGAACCTGCTGCCAAATGATGGCGTAGATGCCAAGTATCATCACAGAAATAACCAAGCCTACAAAATAATCTATACTGAATAATTCTTGAAACGATGTATATTTCGTTGCAATAGAAACAGTAGCATAGATCATGTATGCCAACAGCAACACTATTACCGTTCTAAATGAATGTATATTTTTTTCAGACATCCCTGCACCAGTAATGGTAAATGTTCGATACTTCTTTCACTTTCAGACCACATCTCTCATAAAAAGAGCATGCTTTCACATTATTTTTCTGAGTGGCAACTTCGAGTAAATTAACATTTCTTGACAACATTTCTCTCTTAACTGCCGCCATTAGCCTTTTACCTATTCCTTTTGATTGATAACCATCTTCAACGGCAATCAGTCCAATGCTGCACATTCCATCAGTGAATTTCACAGTAACCATCCCTCTCTCCGTGTTGTTATCGTCATAATAACACAAAACTCCATCAGCAAACGTTTCATTAACTGAATTATCAATCCATTTCCCATAAAGTCTTTCAAAATCACCACTTCTAAATTTGTCATCAGTCTTGAAACGAGAATACTTACCACTTGTGTATGAAAGATTATATAATTGATTGTTTGACTCTTTATCTTTATAAATTTTGACTCCATCTGAATTTACCAATTCAGGATCTAGTTCACCCTCATATATAACTTTAGCATCAACCAATTTACACCTATCATCTTGCGTCATGTTAAAATGTTCACCACCGAAAATATAAATCAAGTCATATTTACAATCATTTTCCAGCAAAACTTCTCTTACATCAGATTCGGAATCATTTGTATCAACGTCAATACGAGCAATTCTCATTCCGAAAAAATCAGAATCCCATTTCAGATGTCTAATATTCATAAATTAATGGATTTCGATACGATGAATGTAGGTCTGCCCTTAATTTTCTCAAATGCCTTACCTAAATAAAGACCAAGAATGCCAATCAAAGTAATCAATACACCGCCTATAAACCACAATGATATTATCAGACTTGAATAGCCAACAACACTCACATGACCAGCATAATATCTAAACAAATAGACAATTCCGACCACAAAAGCAACAAATGACATCAAAAAACCAAGTTTAACAGCTATCCTCAAAGGCTTGTCTGAAAACGATATTATGGTATCTATTGCAAGTTTAAACAATCCGTTAAAATTATAACTTGATTTTCCTTCACCTCTCTCATCATGTTTAATGGGAATATAGGTTTTCATATACCCCACCCATTGCACCATCGTAGGGAAATACCTAATTTGGTCTTTCATTGATAATACTGAATCAATTACCATACGATTATATATACCAAAATTTGCTACAGTCGGATCCTGTTTTGTTTCTGTAAGGTAACTAAAAACCGAATAGAATATCTTTGATGACATTCGCTTAACAAATCTATCATTCCTTTGTTTGCGTTGTGCAAAAACAATATCCCATCCTTCCATAGCCTTCCTATACAGATTCGGGATTTCCTCGGGCCTGTCCTGCAAGTCGCAATCCATCACCACCACCCATTCGCCTTTAGCATAATGCAAGCCCGCTGTAATGGCATAGTGTTGTCCGAAGTTACGGCTCAAGTCAATGCCTTTCACCCTGCTGTCGGCAGCACATTCTTTCTCAATTTCCACCCAAGTGTCATCAGGAGACGCATCATTAACCAATATAATTTCAAAATCATCTGTTATGGTACTTACGCTTTCCTTTATCCTGCGCACGAGTTCGGAAACCATTCTCTCACCTTTGTATTCAGGCGAGACAATTGAAATCAACGGATTGCTCATTTCGTACTATTATTTCTTTCAATTCTTTCCTTAGCCTTCTCCACCAGCGGCCGCTGGAGGTAGCTGGCACCTATCACTGCAAGAGTTTTCATAATTCGTTTTTTACGATTCCGCCATCAAATCCTTGCGGCCAATCAAGCTATTTTATCTTTCAAGATGACAACAATCATCACGGACCTTCTAAATCAATCCCAAAATCTCTCTCCTCAAATACTCCGCATGTTCATGCGTTATCGCATTGTCGTCGATTTCCGCACCGTTGATGGAACCGTACAACTCGCACCACAGACAATCGAGCAAATGGTCATTTGCCAGATAGCCTTCCTTGTATGCATCAAGGTCGTGCTGAAGATAGGGCGGCAGACCATGCTCCCAAGCACGCTGCTGTTCGGTCTTGTCTTTTTCGTCAATCATTTCTGCCAAACAGTTTCTCGCGACGGATATTCAGATATTGTGTCAAGAACTTCCTGTGAAGCTCTGTCATATAAGGAGTTTCAGAGATAGTTCCTTCAAAATCTAGTTCCATTATCTTAGGAGTGAGTTCCTTCAAAACAATGATAAAATCTTCCTCACGATATGCTTTCAGGAAATCGTAATAGTTAATCTTTCTGCCGTCAACCTTTAACATCGAAGACGGGAATGAATACACTCGCGCCAACATTTCGTCTTGATTATCAAGGCACATCTGCATGATATTGTCATCAGCCTGAGGCAAAAGGCAGCTGCCACAATCAAACACCGGAGCAAGTTTTGCATCGCCTGTGTTTTCATCCACAAGAAATCCCCAGTTGCCGTTATGCCGGTCGAAGTTGCCAAGCAAGGCATCCACAACAAACATCTGCCAGAAACGTTGCCTCACTATCGTCGAATCCAAGAATTGCTGCTGGTCAATGGTTTCAAGTACATCATTCAACTCCGTACCAGTTCCGCCACTGTATGTTTCAAGCACTGAATTTTTTATTGAGCAGAAATCCAGAAGCCTCAATCCAGGTCTTGTAAAATCCTTGCAGGCACAAACCACTTTTGTTTTCCCATTGACAAACGTGCCAAGACATGTCTCCTGAACTGGAACACCCAACTGTCTATAAATCACACACCCAATATGTTCCGAAAAGCAACTATTTGAATATGACTGCTCATTAGGTCGTTCCCTGACATCATTGGGAAACTTCAACATCCACACTTCACCATTAAACCATACGGCTATCTTCTTGCCATTGGCACCATTGTAGGCTCTATTCAAAACCCGTTCACAAGATGTAAAATCAATGTTTCCCATTCTTTGAAACGAATCGTACTCTTACTTAAATCGTATCAATAAACACCTTCTGCTTCCTGTTGAACATCAACATGCCAACCAGCAGCAGCACTACCATGATGCCGAAGCTATACGCAAGCCAGCCCCAGCTGAACTCGCCGGCACCCATGGCACCGTATTTGAACGCCTCAGTGATGGATGTCAACGGATTGAGTCGCATGATGTTAGCCAACGTCTCGTTCTCAATGACGCTCATCGGATAAACCACAGGAGTCGCATACATCCACAGCGACACGAACACACCGAAGAAATTCTTCAGGTCACGGTATTTCGTCGTCATCGAAGTGACTATCAACCCCAAGCCCATCGCCGTGAACCCGAGCATCAACACCAACACAGGGAACAGCAACAGATACCAATTCGGACTTACATGCGTGCCAAGAATCGCATAGACGATGTAAACGATCACAAACAACGCCATCTGAATCGAGAACCTGAAGAGATGCGACACCACCTGCGAAATCGGTATTATCAGCCTTGGGAAATACACCTTGCCGAAAAGGTCGGCATTTGATGAGAATGTCTCCGACACTTTCGTCAGGCACTGCGAGAAATAGTTCCACAGGCACACGCCGGAAAGATAGAACAGCGGCTGTGGGATGCCATCGGTCGGAATACCGGCCACGCGGCTGAATATGATGATATAAATGCCCGTCGAAATCAATGGCGAGATGAAATACCATCCCAAACCGAATATCGTCTGTTTGAACTGAACCAAAATGTCGCGCTTGATGAACAACCAAAGCAGATATTTCTTCGCCCAGACTTCCTTCAAGTCAAGGTTGAAGAGCTTGTCCTTGGGTTTTATCTCTGTCGTGAAATTTTCCATTATCTAACTAAAACCTTAACCATAACCCAAACCATTAAGAGTGGTTTGTTTACTTTCGGATTATCTTTACCAGTCCGGATATTTGCTTTTGAATATCTCGGACATCACCTATCAATTCACAAAATATTTTTTCTTCTATATAACTAACATTTTTCGATATAATCAATTGAGTTTCAACTTCATTAGCAGATCCAAGTGCTATATCTAAAAAATGTGAAAAATCAGAGTCAGAAGGTCTCGCACAGCCTTCAGCTATATTAGAGCTAATTGACACTGATGCCCTCTGCAACTGATCACACAGTCCTTTTTTCTCAAACCAGGGCATTTTATCAGTAGCTTGATATATTTTTGTAGAAAAGTCAACAGCATCCCTCCACACCTTATAGTTCCTAAAGTTTCTCATATAATTTAGTTTTGGTTTTAGTTTTGGTTTTAGTTTTAGTTTTAGTTTTGGTTTTGGTTTGGGTTTTGGTCAAACCGTATCCATAAACGATTTCTGTGTCCTGTTGAAGACGATGATGCCGAATGCCAACAGAACCACCATAAACACAAAACTATATCCGAGCCACAGCCAGCTGAAATCGCCGACTCCCATCAGACCGTATTTCACAGCTTCGAGTATGGGCGTCACCGGATTCAACGACATAAGAGTGTGAAGTTTCGGGTTCGTCACCATGCTCAAAGGATATATCACCGGCGTGACATACATCCACAGATTAACAAAATACGTGAACACCAACTGCAAATCCCTGTATTTTGTCGTCATCGAAGACACCACCATGCCGAAACCGGCCGCCATGAGCGCAAGCATAACGACGAGGAACGGGAAAAGCAACCCGACAAAATTAGGCGCTATCGACACGCCCGTCGCAACGTAGTATATGTAAAACCCTGCGAAGATGAGCATCTGCACCCCAAACGCCACAAGGTTTGTAGTGACAGCCACAAACGGCATTATCATTCTCGGGAAATAGACCTTTCCGAAGATATTTGAATTGGTTACAAATGAGTTGGATGTAGCTGTCAGACAGCTCGAGAAATATCCCCACACCGCCGGTCCGAGCAGGTAGAACATCGTCGCCGGCACGCCGTCGGTCGGGATACCCACGATACCTCCGAAAACGGCCACCATGACAACCATCGACAGCACCGGACTGATAATCCACCAAAGCGGTCCGAGCACAGTCTGCTTGTATGCCGTCGAAATATCTCTTCTTACAAACAGCGTGAACAGGTCGCGATAACGCCACATCTCCTTGAAATCAATGGACAACATGCGGTCCTTCGGCTTTATCACGACATCCCAATTATCTTCTTTCATGCCTCAAAATACTCTAAAAACTCACAAACGTCTCTATACAGCTTCGCCCCTTGAGTCACATTTGACCCAACAGACTTCCTAATAATCATCTGAAAAACAAGACATTACAAAAGAACCGCCCAATTCCTTCACGCTGACAGATTCTTTAATAAGCCCAAACTTTCAAATGTGCAAAGATAACATATATTTTATTAACATTCAACAAATAAGGTTGATATTTTTTTCATAAAATTATCAACCTTATTTCAACATTAAATTAAAAAGTGAATTGCACGGCAAAATCAGTTGGAATGCTTATGTTTCACCACGATGTTTCTCATGATCTTCCAGAAATACACCCACTTTGTGCGCAGCTTGTGTTTCTCGTACGCTTTCAGGTAACGCATCTCGCTTTCCTGAATTTCATCAAGTGTCTCCGGATTGTCGGCATAGAACGGAGGCAGCATCCCAGGCTTGAACTTCGTTCTAAGTTGTTGAAGTTCAGGTGAATACAGACTGAAATAATGCTGGCTCAACGGTCTCACGCCTATTATGGTCATTTCACCTTTCAGCACATTTATGAACATAGGCCATTCGTCAATCCAGTATTTTCTCATGATACGCCCCCACTCGGTGATGCGGAAGTCATCATGTATCTTGCCACCTTTGTCTAAGTTATTGGAGTCGAACATCTCTTTCTGAAGATACTCTGAATAGGCGTACATTGAGCGGTACTTATACACCTCTATTATCTTGCCGCCCTTACCCACTCTCTTCAGCTTGATCAGAGGGCTGTACGACGGATGTTCATCGGTGCTCGGTTCCTTAACTTTTTTTGCAATGATGAAATAATGCTCGCCGATATACAGCTCCCTATATAACTCGAAGCCGCAATAATACAGTCTGCCGAACACCTCTACACGCGGCAATGCACGCTTGACTTTTCTGGTGACCCAGAAATAGAATTTCTTGGTCAGCCTCATCTTAGGGCACATGCGATGCCAGAAGAAATCGAATCCGTATAGCAACCTCGCAAACCACTGCGGACGCCCTGCCTTATAATACTTGTCGTGGCGTTTCTTAGCCGTCTCAAACGAAGCGATCAGATAACCGCCGGTCTCAAGCTTTTGATTTACAGATATCAAATATCTGTTAAGATAACGCTGGTTATTAAGAAGCCATTCGGCAAGAACGACATGACCGGTTCCATCGGGCACATCAAAGCTCTTGGCCGAATAGTCCCTCAACCATGCTAACGTGTCCTCGCTGATCGGTTCAAACAGAACTCTGAAAACCTTTTCAAGCTCTTCATCTTTCAAAGATGTAATATCGAACGTGCCATCGTTGGAGGTAGTTTTCCTGTGTTTCTTGTACCACCTGACAATGTCACCTTCGCGGACGTTGTTAAAAACCGGTATCTTGTTCTCTTCTATCAATTCAGATACTATTAAATCTTCAAATACTTAATACATGACATCTTCCCACCCGAACGGATGCTTCGCCAATGGCATTTTCGCAAGCGGATGATAGTCACCGACAAGACCGATTGGCTTTGAATTACGTATGTCGTGTACAATCTGGATGCAGTTTCGTGCCTCCGAGATTCTGAATCCATTGCCAGCCAAGATGTTCTGATAACTCTTTGTGTGAAGTTCGGTAAACCCCTCACTGAACTCGAACTCATCACCGTCGATATTCAGCGTGCGGTACGTTTTCTTTTCGCCCTGAACAGCATTAGGCGGAAGACAATCGGCATTGATACTCAGGAAATAACGCACTCTGGCGTTCTTCAGTCCGAGAT
The DNA here is from genome assembly GCA_045597685.1 of Prevotella sp. Taxonomy (GTDB): domain Bacteria; phylum Bacteroidota; class Bacteroidia; order Bacteroidales; family Bacteroidaceae; genus Prevotella. The sequence goes on along the minus strand of JAZLKO010000031.1, from coordinate 1,173 downwards.
AGCCCGCCACACGGTCGAAGCTCATCACGTGAACTATGTTCTCCTGCACCGGACCGAAAATCCATTGGAGCATATCGTAAAAATGGACTCCGATATTCGTAGCGACGCCACCGCTCTTGTGGTTGTCGCCTTTCCACGATGAATAATACCATTTGCCACGTGATGTGATATATGTCAAATCAATATTGTAGATCTTGTCTTTCGGGCCTTCCTCCACTTTCTTCTTTAAAGCGACGATGCTGTCATGGAGCCTGAGCTGCAATATGTTATAGGCTTTCCTGCCCGTCTCTTCCTCCACTTTCATCAGAGCATCGATATTCCACGGATTGAGCACCACAGGCTTCTCGCAGATGACGTTAGCACCGATACGAAGGCCGTAACGGATGAACGCGTCGTGTGTGTAGTTAGGGGTGCATACCGACAGCCAGTCGATGTTTTCGCCAGTGCCTTTGACCTTGCTGCAGAATCTGTCGAACTGTTCCTGTTCGGTGAAAAACGAGCAATCGGGAAAGAAACTGTCGAGACGTCCGACGCTGTCAAACCTGTCGTATGCCGCCACGAGTTTGTTGCCCGTGTCAGCTATTGCTTTCAAATGACGTGGTGCGATATAACCTGCCGCACCTATCAAAGCGAAATTCGCCATTGTTTCTTCTATTTTCTTTTAAATTACTATTAACACAACCTTCATAAACCTCTGAATACCTTGATTTTATCGTATCAGATTCATTTTGTTTATGCCTAAAAAAAACAGTTTGCAAAGGTAAACAACATTTTTAAACAATGCAAGTCTTTTTTTGTTTTTTATCATCAACAAATTTAATGGACTTTGAAAACAATGTATATACAAAAAAATCGGCATTTGCCGATTCTGTTTCTGTGCCCATGAGAAGACTCGAACTTCCAAGAGCTTAAGCTCACTACACCCTGAATGTAGCGTGTTTACCAATTTCACCACATGGGCTTTGGGTGGAATTTCTTGGATTCCGTTGGTGCCCAGGACAAGAGTCGAACTTGCATGACGCATTCGTCACTACCCCCTCAAAGTAGCGTGTCTACCAATTTCACCACCTGGGCTTCGCCATCTCCGATCAGGAGTTTCTCAAAGAACCTTTAGCATTTAACTCCCTCTCAAAAGACGCCGCAAAAATACATGTTTTTTCAATACGCTCAACA
>JAZLKO010000030.1:0-3763 GCA_045597685.1 Prevotella sp. | reverse complement strand
GACCATTTTTGACCCGATGAAGGTCTTTCGCGAATATTTAACGCTCTTAGCAGAAATATCTGTTTGGCCAGCATTGAGGCCCAGGTTTTCTGTTTCAAGGCAGATGTTTAACCTAAAAGACACTTTTTAAAGTGGACTCATTTACTCAAGTTTCGCAAGCTCCAACTTGATAGGTTATAAGGTTTTAAGGTCTTAAGGTTATAAGGTTGGGATTACCCTCATTAAGTCAAAGGTAACTAAACCTCAAAAACCTAACAACCTAATAACCTCAAAACCTAAAACTTGAGCACATGCGAAAGTTGAATTGATTTAGACTGAAACAACCCCACAATCGCTCAATCAAATGCCACGAGCTTGTCTAATGCAGCGCTGAGTCCGTCCTTATTCTTTCCACCAGCAGTGGCGAAATGTGGCTGACCACCACCGCCTCCCTGAATGAGTTTACCTGCTTCGCGAACCATCTGACCAGCATTCAGATTGTGGTCTTTTACAACGTCTTGACTAATCATTACGGTAAGAAGAGGTTTTTCACCTTCGTATGTGCCGAGAGCAACAAACAGGTTTTCAGGCTGTGCCTGCAGGAGTTTGAAGGCAAGGTCTTTTGCAGATTGTGCCGAGATTGCCAAAAGTGCCTTGACAACCTTGATGCCATTGACTTCGTATGCTTTTCCCAACAGTTTTTCTTTCAGTTCTTCAACTTTCTGTGCCTGAAATGATTCTATCTCTTTCTTCATGTCAGAATTTTCTGACAGGAATTTTTCGATTGTGGCTTTAAGGTCTTTTGCGTTGTTGAACAAAGCACGTATCTCTTTCAGAGTGTCTTCCATGTAATAGACAGCCTCTTCAAAGGCTACTCCTGTGATGGCTTCTACACGACGGATTCCTGCAGCCACACTACCTTCAGATGTGATTTTGAACATTCCGATGCGACCTGTTGAACTGGTATGCACACCACCGCAGAATTCAATGCTCTTTCCAAACTGTACAACACGTACTTTGTCGCCATATTTTTCGCCAAACAGTGCGATGGCTCCCATCTTTTTGGCTTCTTCGATAGGACATTCTCGTTTTTCCTGCAAAGGCAAGTCTTCGCGAATACGTTCGTTCACTATTCGTTCTACCTGACGAAGCTGCTCGTCGGAGACTTTTTCAAAATGTGAGAAGTCAAAACGCAGCATATCAGGTGAAACGTATGAACCCTTTTGTTCTACATGGTCGCCAAGGACTTCTTTCAATGCCTGGTCGAGTAGGTGGGTGGCAGAGTGATTGGCAGCACAGGCATTGCGCTTGTCAATATCAACACAAGCCATAAATTCTGCCTTTAGATTTACTGGCATCTTTTTTGTTAGATGAACGCTCACGCCATTCTCACGTTTGGTATCGAAAATCTCAATTGTCTCAGCATCGTTGACCAGTACTCCCTGATCACCAACCTGACCACCCATTTCACCATAGAAAGGAGTCTGGTCGAGAATGAGCTGATAGAATGTATTTTTCTTCTGTGTTACCTGACGGTATTTCGTGATGTGGCAGCTATATTCTGTGTAATCGTACCCAACGAAATTTGTTTCAGCAGTATCGGAGTCACTGAGCACAATCCAGTCGCCAGTCTCAACAGCTGCAGCATTGCGGGCACGAGACTTTTGCTTTTCCATTTCAATTTCAAACCCATGTTCATCAACTGTCATTCCGTTTTCACGACAGATAAGTTCTGTTAGGTCGAGAGGGAAACCGAAAGTGTCGAACAAAGTAAAAGCCTTTTCTCCATTAAGCACACCACCTTCTGGTGTAGCCTTTTTGATTACTTCCATTTCCTCGCTAAGAAGTTTTATTCCATTAGCTAAAGTGCGGAGGAACGACTCTTCTTCTTCCATGATTACCTTGCCGATAAGTTCACGCTGTGCAGGCAATTCTGGATAAGCTTCACCCATTTCACTGATGAGCACAGGCAGAAGTCTGTAAAGGAATGCTTCTTTCTGATTGAGGAAGGTGTAAGCATAACGTACAGCACGACGCAGAATACGACGGATAACATAGCCTGCCTTTGCATTGCCTGGCAACTGACCATCGGCAATTGAGAATGCCACAGCACGCAGGTGGTCGGCAACAACGCGCATGGCAATGTCTGTCTGTTCATTCTGCCCATATTGCAGGTCGCTCAATTTGCTTATTTCCTGAATTATAGGTTGGAATACATCTGTATCATAGTTGGAATGTTTGCCTTGCATAGCACGTACCAAGCGTTCAAATCCCATTCCTGTGTCGATAACCTTTGCTGGCAGTGGTTCAAGACTGCCATCAGCCTTGCGGTTGTATTGCATGAAGACGAGATTCCATATTTCAATCACCTGTGGGTCGTCTTTGTTTACGAGTTGGCTACCAGAAACTTTGGCCTTTTCCTCAGCAGTTCTTGAGTCAAGGTGGATTTCCGAGCAAGGACCGCAAGGACCAGTATCGCCCATTTCCCAGAAATTATCATGCTTGTTGCCATTCAGGATATGATCTTTTGGCAGATGCCGTTCCCAGATGCTGGCAGCTTCGTTGTCGCGCTCCAGTCCTTCTTCTGCCGAACCTTCAAAGACGGTAGCATATAAATCCTTTGGGTCGAGTTTCAGAATGTCAACCAAATATTCCCAAGCCCAGTCAATAGCTTTGCTCTTGAAATAATCGCCAAAGCTCCAGTTGCCAAGCATTTCAAACATTGTGTGATGGTAAGTGTCGTGACCAACCTCCTCAAGGTCGTTGTGCTTTCCACTCACGCGCAGACATTTCTGCGAATCAGCCTGACGGCGGCTTTGTGGCACTTTATTACCTAAAATAATATCCTTGAACTGGTTCATTCCAGCATTTGTGAACATCAATGTTGGATCGTCTTTGATAACCATCGGAGCAGATGGTACGATGAGATGTTCTTTACTTTCAAAAAACTTTTTGAACGATTCTCTAATTTCTTTTGCAGTCATACTATATTTACGGATTTACAGATTTACAATTTAACTCTGACTACTGACGATAACGATAACGATGACGATAACCACATTTGTGAATTATCAATTGTCAATTGTCAATTATCAATTAATGCCTTGGCATTTAAACTCCTAAACTCTTTTTTATCAGTATCAGTTCATCGCGGATGGTGGTCAGGCGTGACAATATTTCGTTTGTCTTGTCAACCATTTTGCGATTATTCTTCATCAAATCCACCGCAGCATCCAACTTGAACCCACGGACTTTCACCAGATTATAGATTACCTTGATTTCTTCAATGTCGGCTTGAGTATATTGACGCACCTTATTGCCTGTTGTTTTAGGACGTATTGAAGGAAATACTGTTTCCCAATATCGGAGCAGACTGGCATTCACGCCAAACATATCGGCAACCTCTTTGATGGAGAAATAAACCTTTAGTTTTTTATTGGTTTTTAACGGCATAATCCCAATTTTCGCGCAAAATTAGTGCAAACCGAGTGAAATACAAAATAAAAAAACATTTTTTAATTTTATTTCCGAGGTGCCGCCTAATTTCAACAAAGTCAGAGTCAGAGTCAGAGTCAGTGTCTGAGTCAGAGCCAATAATCATGGCATGCGGAATTCGCAGTTTCGAGCGGATGAGGGATTAGGGGTTTGTGACATAATGGTCAGCATTCGTTTCAGCCCCCCTCTCCATAAACGCGGTGAATGATTTCCTTTGTATAACTTGAAACTATGTTCTACACCCATAGCTTTCAGCTTTTCGTGTGTAATCCTGTTACTTGGCTCACAG
>JAZLKO010000029.1:0-23441 GCA_045597685.1 Prevotella sp. | reverse complement strand
AAGCCATGGATTCTGAAAATCAACGAGATAGCGAGGCTGCCTAAATTAATTAATATTTATAAACACCAGCTGATAATCAATTAATTAGCCTATCAGCTCATGCAACATCCCATGTAATACAGGGTGTGCGAAACTTTAGTTCCAAACTCTTCTTTGCGCTCCATGATAGAAACCAGCATCACATCGGAAAGATTCAACAGACTGGCAATAATCATCCCTATTCCTACGATAAGTGTAAGGTATCCTACACCAGAAAAAGCATCGTTCCATTGCGCGAAAGTTTTGGTATAATCTACCACATTGGCTTCATATCCATCGTCTTCCACCCTATGAATCTGCTCTAAAAATTGCTTGAGTTTTCTGCTGTTTTCTCCTTTGGACGTGTTTGCAGGTAGAAATGCACACAGCAGTGATATTTTTCCATTCAATCCATATACCATATCAGCGGTAGTGTATGGAATAAATATCATATTTTCTTCGTTTTCATATACATCAATAGCGGCAATTGGTTTATACATCACACCTACAATTGTGTAGAACACATTGTCTATTTCCACGATATTGCCACATATATCAGGGTCATCTCCATATAGATTTTTGGCAACGTTCTTGCCTATGACACATATCTTGCGCTTAAGCGCCAAGTCCTTGTCGTTGATGAACCGTCCCTGCTTCATTCCAAGCATCATCCCAGCATAATATTCAGGCATCATAAAGCATACCTGAGCGGATGTGCTCTTACCATTATCCGGATGAACCTCAGTGTTTTGAGATGGTTGCTCTATGCATAAACATTCCGAATTAGAGAAATGCTCCCGGACTCTCTGGATGTCATCATATTTCAGACTGAAGTTGCCATCAGTTGTCACCACATGGAAAGACCTGTTTCTGCCTAATGATTTGGCAAGGATTCCATCCATGAATGCATTATAGATTCCCGTGCTGACAAGCAGGATGAACACGCCAAGGAATATGCCGCCCATAGCAAGAAGTGTGTTTACCTTCTTCTTCCACAGCGTGACATATATCTCACGTAAAGCGTTTATGTAACCCATTGTCTTTCCCATCAGTGGACTTCTGTGATTTTAAGTTTTACAGCCCTTCTTGCTGGAGCTAACCCAGCAATAACACCACTGACAACTGTTGCCATGACAACACCTATCAGCATCTGGAAATCCACAACAAAACTGCCCCAGATGCCACGATCACCATCGCCTATGGAAGAGACGACGGTGTCTAACAGATACAAGGCACCTTCGGCAAGAAATATCCCAAACAATGATGAAACCAACATAATAACGACTGACTCACACACCACCAGTGCAAATATATTCGCATCGGATGCACCCATCAGTCGTCGGAGCACTATTTCGTATGTCCTTTCGCGAACGGAAATGAACAGAATATTACTGACTCCGAAAATTTCCGAAATCAGGATAAGGATGCAAAAAAGCAATATCGTCATCCTCATACCTCCAAGTACAGATTTTATCTGTCTGTATCCAGCGAAGTTATCTTTAGGGGTCAGGGCTTTTTTATCCCGATAATCAAACGAATGCTCATGCGCGATAAGTTTATACGCATCATTCATGAATTCCTCAGCCCCTTCTTTGGTCTGGAGGTCTTTGGCATTTATATTGCAGTTCAGTAGAATAGTCGTGTAACTATCTTCCATATCCCATAGAGAGGCAACCGTGGTATAAGGTAGCAGAATGAAATTAATTTCTGAATCACTGCGTACTCCCTGAAACAGTCCTTTAATCATAAACAGAACTCCATCGATTTCAATATATCGTGATATGGCAGATTCGGGCTTGGACGTTTTGAAATAACGCTTTGCCGCAACATCTGAAATAAGGCAAACCTTACTCTTAATTGCAATATCCCGTTCGCTGACACGGCTTCCGTAAAACGTGCGGATATAGAAGAACCCCTTGTCAGGAAACTCAGATGGTACACCATAGCACCTCATGCGAGCAGTTCTTCCATTAATAGTTACTGAAGATACCTTTTGAATTACCTTGATGATATTATCTATTTTGTCAGGGTATCTGTTCTGCAAATTTCTGATATCGTTCCCATTCAGCAATATCGGAACACCCTTGTCGTGACCTTTGTATGGCATTGAGGTCGTTCCTTCACTTATTCTTAAACGCATTTGCTCTGCTGTCTCGTAAGTCGTCTTTATACCTCTCGTCACACTATATCCTGCACCCACCAGCAGCACCAGCAGAAACACCCCGAACACCGTAGTGACCGATGCAAGGATAAACCTCCTTCGCCCAGTCCTGAACGATTCAGCGACCTCTACTATGAAATCTGCGACAGTCATAGCACCATATCATCCACAAGATAGCCATCTTTCACAGAAATGATTCGCTTTGCCTGACGGGCAAGCGTCTCCTCATGCGTCACCATTATGATCGTAACACCGTATTGCTTGTTTATCCTCAGAAACAAGTCCATTATCTCCTGCGACGTCCTGCTGTCGAGGGCTCCTGTAGGTTCATCTGCCAGAATCATTTTCGGATACATCGCCATTGCCCGGGCTATGGCAGCCCTCTGCTGTTGTCCACCGGAAATCTGGTTTGGCATTTTCCTCACCAAATCGTCAATGCCCACACGGTTGAGCAGTCGCAGGGTACGCTCCACCCTTACATCTCGCTTCAAGCCACCGTATATCATAGGCAGTTCCACGTTTCCACCGACATCCTTGAAATCTATCAGATTGTTTTTCTGGAACACAAAGCCTATGTATTTACTCCTCATCCGTGCTTTCTCATTGCGGTCAAGGTCTTTTATCGACACACCATCGAGCAGATAATCACCTTCATCGTAAGTATCAAGGATTCCTAAGATATTCAGCAGCGTAGATTTCCCGGAACCCGATGCCCCCATAATACAAATGAACTCACCTTCTTCAATACTGAGATCAACTCCTTTCAGCACGTGAAGCGGTACTTCCGTGCCATAATACGTCTTGTGGATATTCCTGAGCTCAAGCATAAGCGCAATGTTAATATAATCCCTATTGAGAGGGTCTATTGACTTATTCTTTCTTTTTGGGGGGAGATTGTCAGTTCGCCAGAATAATTGATGGATTCGGCATTTGATGGAATCATCACCACATCGACAAAACTATCATCGCTTACTGTTATTGTGAACTGCAAATGCTCAATACCGTTCTTCCTTGTTGAAAACGATATTATCTTCTTGTTTTTCTTTCCATCATTAACCTGAAATTCCGAAATAGGCTTATCGAAATTGTATCCATCGTTGTCGATAGGTGCAACGTATGCCGTCCCAATGTATGGCAGGTGACATTCCACAGAATCATTATGAACTCTGATAGAATAACCCGACTCAACATCTCTTGAAGGGAACTTCATCGGAAACATCATTTTTATCGTGACTTCAAATTCTCGTGGATTAAAGCCATCTTTGTTCTCTGCATACAAACTCTCACAGCAAAATATGCAGCACATTGTCGCCAATAAAAAACACTTTCTCATAAGTTGTGGAGTTAGAGGGAGTCGAACCCTCGTCCAAACAGGGAAACCATACGCTTTCTACATGCTTATTCCAGTTTTGATTTTCGTGCTGCTGCAAGACCTGGACCACCAACTGCAACCTTATCTCCTAAAAACTTCATCAACATTTCGGAGCAAACGTTGACTATTTCCGATTTACGATGCACCACTTGACCAAAATGCTTCGGAACAACAGCCTTTTGAGTGATGTCTCGTCCCATCATCTTATGACAGGATAAGCCAGTAACCTACTGTACTTCGGTTAGGCAGCGAGAGCGTAATTAGTTTCGCCAATTAAATTTATCGCCTACTGGGATTAAGGAGCCAGTCTGCCACTCTCCGCATGCTTACGTACCATTTCGACCCGCTGTCGAATCCGTAATAACCCCTAAGCGAATGCAAAGGTAAGAAAAAACTTTGTTTTTTAATTGACAATTGACAATTGATAATTGATAATTATAATAATTTAACATTTTTTAATCACGCAGTTACTGACCTCTCGTCTCATGCCTTTATCGAGCTATTTTCTCCTCCTTGTATCCCCCTTTTACTCACATCTTACTCACAATTTACTCACTCCTATAGGGTAGCCACAGAGTGTAGTCTGTGTGAGCAAATTGTGAGTAAAAGGTATAGATAAGGGCTCGATAAGGTATTGATGTGGGGGAGGTCAAAATGGAGTAATGAAATCTTTTAAGAATGGATGGTGCTTATCTTTTTCAGAAAGCTCGATTTCATCGGGATTTATTGGCCAAGAAATTTTTACATCTGGGTCGTTCCAGGCAATGGCTCCTTCGGCTTCAGGATGATAAAACTCATCGCATTTGTACTGGAAAATTGCATTCTCGCTCAACACACAAAATCCGTGAGCAAATCCCTTCGGGACAAAGAACTGACGATGGTTTTCTTCGGTAAGTTCACAAGTTACATATTTGCCGTATGTCGGCGAGTTTTTGCGAATATCAACCGCAACATCAAGCACCCTACCCCGCACACAACGCAACAACTTGCTCTGCGTGAATGGAGGTAATTGGAAATGCAGCCCACGCACAACACCGAAATGACTGCTGCTTTCATTATCCTGCACGAAATTTATGTCTAATCCTGTCTGTTCCTTAAAATCGCAAGCATTGTAGCTCTCAAAAAAATATCCACGCGAATCACCAAATACTTTTGGCTCGATAATAAACACACCATCAATAGCTGTAGTCAGTACTTTCATATTTTTTTATTTTTTTTCGCTTTTACTTCGATGCTATATGGAAGAATCGCAAAACCCCATGCAGAAGGCTGCGATTCATGTTGTCGATAAATGCTTCGAGCAGTTTGACATTCTGTCCGTTAGGGACGATGTCATAATTTGCCATCACAGCTGGCATAAGACAAGATTGTCCTGTCTTGATAGACACTTTTGCAGAAGAATCAGCACGAGGAACAATCTCGCATTCACCATCCATACACATAATGATGACAAATGAATCGAACTTAATTAAATTCCGATGAAATGGTAGTTTTGTGTTGATTATCCTGATACAAAAAAATTCCGAATCTATACAATGTGTAGAGTTATTTTCAACATAATCATAAATAGTGCGATAGTTTGATTGTACATTAAAATTGATAGCTTGTAATGCCAGTTCCGTATGCAATTCACGAGGTTTTCCATCAAGTCCTGGGCGATTGTAATCGAAGATACGATAAGTAATATCGCTACTTTGCTGGATTTCCGCCAATCTGATTCCGCTACCAATTGCATGAACGCGCCCCGATGGCAGATAGAACACATCGCCAGCTTTTACCGAGTGTTTCGCAAGAGCATCAACTATTGTACCATCAGCCACTCTTTGCTGATACTGTTCTTTTGTCAGAGGTTCCTTAAATCCAGAATAGATGTATGAGTTGGGTTGTGCATCAATCACATACCACATTTCCGATTTGCCATTCTGCTGATGCAGCCGCTGCGCCATTTCGTCGTTCGGATGAACCTGTACGGATAAATCCTGATGAGCATCGATTATCTTTGCGAGCAAAGGCATTTTGCCCGAGCATTGAACAGATGTTTTTACGCCAAGAATTTCGGATGGGAACATTGCGATTACCTCTGGCAATGTTTTGTCTGCATATCCACCATTGGAGATAACAGAAGGTGATGACGGAATGCCACTGACAGTCCATGCTTCAGTGCCCCATACCAGAGTATGCAGATTATCTTTAAATAAAAAAGGTGTAAGTGATTGCATCAACTAACTATTCTTCAAATGAACATCGGTCTGTGGGAATGGAATCTCAATGTTATGTGTATTCAATGTGTCATAGACCACTTCGCGCATTTTATCGAGAACGACAAATTTTTTAGGCACACTAACCCAGCAAGAAACATTTAGATCGACACTACTTTCTCCAAAGTTCATAAAGAGAACCGAGACCCCACGAGTCTTGTCAATCCAAGCATTGCCTTCGCTTTCTAACTGTTCGATAAGTTGCAATATTGCATCAACGATTATGCTCTTTGCTTCATGAACATTTGTACCATATCCTACACCAACAGGCAAAGATGCCAATTCCCAGCCATGATTGCGCGTAAGGTTTTTGTAGTTTTTAGTAAACAGTTGTGAGTTTTGGAATGCTATCACGGAACCATCTGTTGCCTCAATCATAGTAGAAGTGTAGTTCATGTCATCAACAATTCCGCGCACACCATCAATCTCGATCATATCGCCAATATGAATACGCCCAGTCATCAGAGATATTCCATAATAGATATTCTCCAAAATATCCTTTGATGCAAATCCGACACCAGTGGCCAAACCGCCAGATATTACCACAAGCCATGTATTGCCAACGCCTAAAGTATAAACTGCCAGCAGAAAGAATATTCCCCAAGCAAGAATATTGATAAGATTTGAACCGAGCACTGCCCTATTGGACCCCATTCCATTCTTATGTTTGTTGCTAAAATAAGTTTCCAAGACATTCATGGCCAAGTTTTTCAGATAGCCAAACAGGAAATATAAGCACAGGACTATGCATATTCTGATAAGACTAAGTTTGAAGTTAGGAGCATCAACAAAATCATAAGTGAAAATGTTCCAGCACAAGCCTTTTAGTTCAAACACATCAGCAGCCCAATATACGGATGCCATTATTGACAGTACCAATAATGATGGTATGACAAACTTCATAATAAGTTCGTAGAGCCATCGGCCAGAGAAATTCGGCTCCTTGCTGATTCGCATATCACCCCACTCTTTCAGCAATTGATAGACGAAAGTAATAGTGAGAAGTGACGACAACTCCATTATCCACCAGATAAGCACCTGTACGCTAAGCAGAGTGTATCCAATCCACGAACTTACCACAGAAAACAGCATTACAGCAAGAGTAATCCAGCTATAAATCTTATCTTCGGCAGTCAGGCCATCCTTTATTCGTTTCATAGCTACCACCTGCCATACCGTAATGAAAACAACAAAAACAGGGAAGAGCAGATTGACCAAAACATTAGGGGTGAGCGTGATGCGGAAGATAAATACAACAAAGCTTAACGTCAAAACTGGTAAGTAAGCACGCAGTCCCTTATTGAGCTGGACACCTTTTAGCCTGATAAGTAATGAGACAAAGACCACCACCACAAGCCAAGAAAAAAGTGCAAGCAAATCAATTGCCATAATAAGGAAATTCTGATTGATATAAGCTTTCACTATCAATATCAGTATTTCAAAAGTCAAAACAGTTGAAGTGGCAATAATGTATGGGCGTTTTTTCAGGAACGTCTCAGATGAAAACGATTTCGGCAACCAGTTTCTTCTTGCGAATACTGGCATCAAAATTCTGATAAGCAATAAATTAAGCAGAGCAGCTAAGAAACTATAAAAAATTATGAACACAAAAAGTCCCAAAATAAAATAGCTACTCCATTGGCTTTTAGTTTGCTTGTCGTATTTCATATACTTTGATTCCAAAGTATTGCCTAATTCTTCAATCTGTAATGAAAGGTTTTTTAATATTGTGATGTAATCCTGTCCACCATTTACAAAAATATTTTTCTGCAAAGCTTCATAGCGTTCTGTGGCATATTCATATTGTCTCTGAAGACTTTCGCGCACAATGGCATTTCGCTCAATATCCTCCTTGTAAGCATCAAGTGCATTTTGCAGGTCACGATGCATGGCTGTTGCCAAAGTGAGACAAACCGAACGATTGACCCGTCCCTCTTTTGACAACAAGAAATTTGAAATATTATTCAGCGTCAGCCGCAACGAGTCATATCTTGCAATTTCATCATTTATCTTTTCCACTATACCATCGAGAGGCATGTTTGTTTTTTGAAAATCTTTCCACAGTTCGGTAGCTTCGTTACATGCGTATGTCAAATCGAAAATATAGTCATTTCGTTGCGAATAGAGCATCATTGCATTTTGATTACTGCGTTTCATCATCTGCATTAACGACTTGCGTGCGTTTTCACTTTCCGTTTTTGCCCACTTCGAATAATGTTGAAGTTCCAAATAGTTTCGCGTCAGTTCAGCACGTAGAATCTTCAACGATTGCTCAATATCGGCTTCCTTCAGCACGGCATGAGCAGGAGCAACAAATATAAAAGTTGCCGCAAGACAAAAAACCTTTAAAATAATAAATATTCTTCGCATATACACAAACAATACAAATTTTTGCAAAGATAGAAAAAAAACACTATTTTTCAGTTGGTAGCACTAATTGGCATTGATAATTATGATTTTTTAATAAAAAAATATAAAACCTGGGATTCTGAGACCTAAACTTCGAATATTTTTGTTAATTTTGCCACGAATTAAGATTTTATCACAATGACAGCAAGACTAAAACCCGATTATGTTTTTGAATCCAGTTGGGAAGTATGCAACAAAGTGGGAGGCATATACACAGTTTTGTCATCAAGAGCGAAGACGTTGGTGGAACTATTAGGTCAGGATAAACTGATTTTTATTGGTCCTGATTTTGGAGAAAACATCAATGCCGATTTATTTTCAGAAGATTCGCTTTTGTATGCGGATTGGAAGAGGACAGCTGCTGGAAATAGTTTAAAAATCAGAATTGGGCGATGGAACATTCCTGGGAATCCTATTGCCATACTGGTGGATTTCCAACCATTTTTTGTTTCAAAGAATGCCATATTTGCTAAGCTTTGGGAAGATTTCAAGGTTGATTCGTTACATTCATACGGTGACTACGATGAAGCTTCAATGTTTTCATACGCTGCAGCCAAAGTCGTAGAAAGTTTTTATCTTTGCAACATTAAACCATCTAATAATTGCAGAAAAAAGATTGTTTATCATGGCAACGAATGGATGACAGGTTTAGGATTGCTGTATATAAAGAAGTTTTTACCAGAGATTGCCACAATCTTTACCACACATGCCACAAGCATTGGCAGAAGCATTGCTGGCAATCAGAAACCATTATATGAATATCTATGGGCATATAATGGTGACCAGATGGCGCAAGAACTGAATATGGAAAGCAAACAGTCCATAGAAAAGCAAACAGCTTGGAATGTGGATTGCTTTACAACCGTCAGCGACATCACGGCTCGGGAATGCAAGGAACTTTTGGACAAGGATGTTGACGTTGTGCTACCCAATGGATTTGAAGATGATTTTCTTCCTTCCAATGAGAACGAGTTTGAAGCAAAGCGCAAGAATGCACGCGAAAAAATGCTGAAAGTCGCAAACGGAACTTTCGGAATAAACCTTGACGACAATACTTTGATAATAAGCACAAGCGGAAGATTTGAGTATCGGAACAAAGGTTTGGACGTTTTCATTGAAAGCATCCGACGACTAACCTGGAACAACAATTGCAGCAAGTCTGTGCTTGCATTTATATTTGTTCCATATTTCAACGTTTGTCAACCAGAAATCCATACACTTGGACGCAAACAGATCTGCCTGTTACCTATACCTTATTATTTAAATGGTAATGACGGAATAATCAATATGGACTATTACGATGTCATCATAGGTAATGATTTGTGCATTTATCCATCATATTATGAACCATGGGGCTACACTCCACTTGAGGCAATTGCCTTTAAAGTTCCGTGCATAACAACCGATTTAGCTGGATTTGGCGCATGGGCAAAAAGCAATAACGCTACAGAGATAGAAGACGGAGTAAAAGTGGTTCACAGAACAGACTATAATTTTGATGAAGCCGTGTTTGAAATACGCGACACAATACAAAAGTATGCATATTTATCACAATATGAAACAGAAAAATCACGTAATAATGCTGCGAAACTTTCCAAATTGGCATTATGGGATAAATTTATCACCTATTACGAAGAGGCATACGATATTGCGTTAAGAAAGAAAATATGAAAAATCCAAAATAAAATTAAAGGTATGAAAATTAAAACAAGTTATGTAAACGAACAGGTACTGAAAGACGTACAAGTAAAGTCTAACCTTCCTGAAAACATGAAATGTTTGGACGAAATGGCTCACAACCTATGGTGGGCTTGGAACTATGAAGCACGTGAACTTTGGAGAAGCATGGATGAAGAGATTTATCTCGAAACAAATCATAGTCCAGTGATGTTGCTCGAACGGTTGGACTATAAGAAGATGGATACTCTGTCACACGACGAGAAATTCCTATCAAACATGAATTCCGTTTATAAGAAATTCAAGGAATACATGGCAAAGAAACCTGATGAGAGCCGACCATCTGTAGCTTATTTCTGTATGGAATTCGGTCTGAATCAAACCCTGAAAATATATTCCGGAGGCTTAGGTATGCTTGCTGGTGACTACCTGAAAGAAGCTTCTGACTCAAACGTTGACATGTGTGGTATAGGTTTCCTCTATCGTTTCGGCTACTTCACCCAAAGTCTCAGTATGGATGGGCAGCAGATTGCAAACTATGAGGCTCAGAACTTCAACTCACTACCTATTGAAAGAGTCATGGATAAAGACGGAAATCCATTGGTTGTGGATGTTCCTTATATGAATTACATGGTACATGCGTCAATTTGGAGAGCAAACGTTGGACGTATCCCGCTTTATCTGCTTGACACAGACAATGATATGAATTCAGAATTTGATAAGCCTATTACTCACTCTCTTTATGGTGGAGACTGGGAAAACCGCTTGAAACAGGAAATTCTGCTTGGCATTGGCGGTATGTTGACATTGAAAAAAATTGGAATCAAAAAGCAGATTTACCATTGCAATGAAGGTCATGCTGCATTATGCAACCTGCAAAGACTTTGTGATTATATTGACGAAGGGCTGAACTTCAACCAAGCTCTGGAATTAGTCAAAGCATCTTCACTATACACAGTTCACACACCTGTGCCAGCAGGTCATGACTATTTTGATGAAGGATTGTTTGCAAAATACATGAGTGGCTATGCACCACGTTTAGGCTTGACTTGGGATGAATTCATAGGCATGGGACGCACAAATCCTGACGACCATAATGAAAGATTCTGCATGAGCACATTTGCCTGCAACACATGTCAGGAAGTAAATGGTGTGAGCAAGCTACATGGGTGGGTTTCACAAAAGATGTTCTCCAACATCTGGAAAGGATATTTCCCTGAAGAAAACCATGTAGGATATGTAACTAATGGCGTTCACATGCCAACGTGGACTGCAAGTGAATGGATGCGCCTATATGAAAAAGAATTTGACTCTGCATGGATAAATGACCAAAGCAACGAAAAGATTTGGGAAGCAATATACAAAGTTCATGATGAAGATATCTGGAAGACAAAAAAAGCTCTGAAAATCAAACTGGTAGATTTCATTAAAACACAATTCCGAGAAAGATGGCTACTACACCAGGGCGACCCTTCAAGAGTGGTTTCAGTGCTTGAAAGTATTACTCCTGATGCTTTGTATATAGGCTTCTGCCGTAGATTTGCGACCTACAAGCGTGCACATTTGCTCTTTACCGACCTTGACAGATTGAGCAGAATAGTCAACAATCCTGAACGACCAGTGAAATTCCTTTTCTCTGGTAAAGCACATCCTGCAGATGGGGCTGGTCAGGGATTAATCAAACGCATCTACGAAATTTCACAGCGTCCAGAATTCCTTGGCAAAATAATTTTCCTTGAAGATTATGATATGTTGCTTGCACGCAGACTTGTCTCTGGTGTTGACATCTGGATGAACACCCCTACACGACCATTAGAAGCATCCGGCACGTCTGGAGAAAAAGCTGAGATGAATGGCACTGTGAATCTTTCTGTCCTTGATGGATGGTGGCTGGAAGGTTACCGAAAAGGAGCAGGTTGGGCATTAACAGAAAAACGCACTTACCAGAATCAGAACTATCAGGATCAGCTTGATGCTACTACCATTTATGGACTTTTGGAGAATGAAATCATACCACTTTATTATAAAACAAATAATAAAGGCTATAGCGAAGACTGGATTAAGGTCATCAAGAACTCTATTGCGCAGATTGCTCCACATTACACAATGAAGCGCCAGTTGGATGACTATTACGAAAAGTTCTATAACAAACAGGCACGACGCTTTGCGGCATTAGCAAAAGATAATTATGCTTTGGCAAAAGAAATTGCACAGTGGAAAGAAACAGTTGCAGAACGTTGGGATGCAATCAAAGTCACCAGAAAAAGTGAAGATTTCGCAGACATCTATGCCATCAATGGCAAACAATACCAATTTGAGTTTGTTGTTGATGAACAGGGATTAGAAGATGCTGTAGGCATCGAGATTGTTATCCTTGATACCACCCCAAATTCAAACGGCAGGACTGTCCGCAGAGTTGTGCCACTCAAAATGACAAAGCATGAAGGCAACCTATATACATTCACAGGCAAAAACGAACCTTTACATGCTGGTTCATTTAAGATGGGCGTCAGAATGTATCCTAAAAACGCAAATCTGCCACATAGAATGGACTTCTGTTACGTAAAATGGATTGACTAACAATTTATGACGTATCTTGCAATAGCGATATTGTGCAGTTCACTATTTGCAGTCATCTTCAAACTCTGTCAACAACGTCAGATTGATGCTCTACAAGTGATTTGCATCAACTATACAATCGGAGCCATATTAAGTTGGGCTCCGATTGCATTAAATATTCTGATGGCTCATCAAGCAATTGAATCATATTCTTTGACGCCATTATCTATAGTCCTATCCTGTATGCAAGGAGGGTTGTTCATGATGGGATTCATCACAATGAATCAATCAACATGTCGCAACGGAGTTGCCTTAACAACTGTTTCAGCACGTGCATCATTGATTCTACCTGTGACTTTCAGCTGGTTAATACTCTCACAACCTGCTCCAAAATGGATTCCTGTTGCAGGAGTCATTTTGGCCATGCTGATGATTATTCTTCCCAACAAGCAACAAGACCATGCCCCATCCATTTACAGATTAACATCTGACGCAATAAGAAAGCGGAAAGCCGCTATCGCTTTGTGCTCTGTATTCATCTTTTACGGAATTGCAGATTTCTCCTTGAAATTAGTTCAGTTCAGTGTTGAAAATGCATATCGTGATGAAGAAACACTCAACACTCACCTCACGGCATTAACAGGCGCAATATTCTTTATGTCGGCTGCATTGTCGTTTATCCTGTGCTTAGTAAAAGGAAGTTTCAGGAAACATCCGCTAAATTGGGCGATTATTGGTTGGGGAGCATTGCTCGGTGCGGTCAATGTTGGTTGTACAGCATGTATGCTTCGTGCTTTAGGAATGATGTCAACTGGACATTTCTATCCGCTATACAACATTGGCATTGTATTGGCATCCACCATTATTGGTATTTGTTTCTTCAAAGAACGCATAAAAATCGTCCAACTTTTAGGCTTTATACTGGCAATTGGGGCTATTGCGTTCTTCTTTTAGTTAAAAAATCAAAAAAAGTCTATAATTCAATAGATTAGTTATAAGATTTTTCGTACCTTTGCAGTCCAGTTTGAGAAATAGAATACTCAACAACATAAAAACAAGAAAATAATATGTCTAAAATTTGTCAAATTACAGGTAAGAAGGCCATGATTGGGAACAACGTTTCTCACTCAAAGCATCGTACAAAACGCAGTTTCGACATCAATCTCTTCCAGAAGAAATTTTTCTATGTTGAAGAAGATTGCTGGATTTCTTTGAAACTTTGCGCACAAGGTCTTCGTTTGATTAACAAAGTTGGTTTGGATGCAGCTTTAAAACAAGCAGTAGAAAAAGGCTATTGCAATTGGAACGAAATTAAAGTTATAGGAGATTAAGCTATGGCAAAGAAGGTAAAAGGTAACAGAGTACAGGTAATCCTTGAATGCACTGAAATGAAGAACAGTGGCATGCCAGGCACAAGCCGTTATGTTACGGTTAAAAACCGTAAGAACACTCCTGAAAGATTGGAATTGATGAAGTACAATCCTATTCTTAAGAAGATGACTCTTCATAAGGAGATTAAGTAAGAAATTTAAAATACTTTAAACTATGGCAAAGAAAACCGTCGCAACCCTTCAAACAGGTAATGAGGGCCGCACATATACAAAGGTCATTAAAATGATAAAGAGTCCTAAGACTGGAGCATATTGCTTTGATGAGCACATGGTTCCTAACGAAGCTGTAAAGGATTTCTTTAAATAAAAGAATTTTTCAGATAATCAATTATAAAATAAAGGCTCAACGTTTTGTTGAGCCTTTATTTTATGCTTTCTCTTCTACCTCCTTAACATCTATGAAATTTTTCTTTTTATCAAAGAATTCGTATTGAAGGAATGCCAACTTCTGCGACGGAATAACATGCACTCCCATTCCATACTTGCATTTCCATTTCTGTTTCAGAGAAAACATCCCTTTGTTTATATAAGCATCAACATACGGATGTACATATAGATAGAAAGATTTTATCTTCAACTGCTTGACTATATATTCAATTTTATGCTCCAACTGCTCTGCAAAAAGAATACTTGGTTGAATTTTTCCTTTTCCAAAACATGTTGGACATCCCTCTTCGACGTCAACATTCATCGCAGGTCTAACTCTTTGACGTGTAATTTGCATAAGTCCAAACTTCGACAGAGGTAATATGTTATGCTTGGCTCTATCAGACGACATATTCGTACACATTCTCTCATATAGAGTTTGTCTGTCTTCAGCCAAATCCATGTCAATAAAATCCACCACAATTATACCTCCGATATCTCGTAACCGTAACTGACGCGCTAATTCATCAGCTGCACCAAGATTTACTTCAAGTGCATTTCCTTCCTGTCCATTATTTGACTGCGTACGGTTTCCACTATTTACGTCAACAACATGAAGTGCTTCTGTGTGCTCTATCACAAGATACGCGCCTTTCTTTATATTGACTATTTTACCTAATGATGACTTAGTCTGGCGAGTTACATCAAAATGGTCAAATATCGGTTCTGCCGCAGAATAATATTTTACTATCCCCTGTCGTTCTGGTGCTATTTGCGCAATATAGGCTCTGATTTCATTATAAACATCTTTATTGTTTACATGAATGCTTTCATACGAAGGATTGAATAAATCTCTAAGTAAACCTACAATGCGACTTTCTTCCTCATAGACCAACTTTGGCAAATTTGTAGCACTATGCGCATTCTCAATAGTTGAGTTCCATTTGAACATAAGTTGCTCCAACTCTGCATTCAATTCTGCTACACGCTTACCTTCAGCTGCTGTACGGACTATAATTCCAACATTTTGCGGACGGATACTCGTCACTAACTGTCGCAAACGGGCACGCTCATTTTTATCCTTTATTTTTGTGGAGACAGAAACTTTTGTACCAAAAGGCATCATAATAAGATACCTGCCTGTGAAGGTCAACTCTCCCGACAGACGGGGACCTTTGGTAGAAATGGGTTCTTTAGTGACCTGCGCTAATACGACCTGATCTTTTTCCAAAACATTTTTTATGCTTCCCTCTTTAGGTAGGTCTTGTACTCTGCTTGCCTTTGCAAACGGAGTGATTTTTTTCTTATTACTAAAGAGTTGCTTAAAATATTTTGCAAATGAACTATATTGAATACCTAAATCAAGATAATGAAGAAAAGCCTCATGCGAATAACCTACATCTACAAAGCTGGCATTTAAACCTGGCATTAGTTTTTTAACCTTTGCCACATAAATATTGCCTACCGCATAAGAATTCTCTATCGGTTCTTTTTGAAATTCAACAAGTTTCGAATCTTCTAAAAGCGCAATAGATACATCTGTAGGTTGAACATCAATAATAACTTCTTTTTTCATCATTCAATTATAGTTAATGATAAAGGGTGCTTGAAAAGACTTCCCCTTTCAAAACACCCTTCAAGTTCACAAGAATACATAACAGCAAATTACTTGCTCTTATGTCTATTCTTTCTCAATCTTTTTTTACGCTTATGGGTTGCCATTTTATGGCCCTTTTTCTTTTTTCCGCTTGGCATAACTATTTATTTTTAATGTTTCAATAATCTTTCTGCAAAGCTCTTTGCTGGTTTGAATGTAGGGAAATTATGTTCTGGAACAATAATTGTAGTATTCTTTGAAATGTTACGAGCTGTCTTTTGAGCTCTTTTCTTAACTACAAATGTACCAAAGCCACGAAGATAGACATTCTCTTCATTTGCCATACAATTCATTACTTCTTCCATCATCGCCTCAACTGCAAGCAAAGCTGCTTTCTTATCAATTCCCGTCTTACTTGAGATATTGTTTACTAAATCTGCTTTTGTCATAATTCTATTTATTTCATTATTATAGATTTGAGTTGCAAAGATAATACTTTTTATTGATTTACAAAACTTTATTGCATTTTTTATAGAAAAATTTACATTTTTTTGAAATTATTAATTAATTGATTGTATTCATTGATTATTTCATCAACTATTTGCTTTACAGGTTTTATGGTTTTGATAGACGATGCTATTTGGCCTATCTCTAATTCTCCTTCAACTATATCACCATCGAAAATACCGAGTTTTGTCCGCCCAACTCCTATGATTTCCAGTAACTCTTCTGGACCAGCACCATTATTTTCCGCATCTTGTAACCGTGAGAAATATTCATTTTTTGCCATTCGGGCTGGAGAAAGCTTCTTCAAGATAAGCATTGTATCGCCCTCATTCAAATTAGTACAATATTTCTTGTATACGTCACTTGCACCACTTTCCTCAGATAATGCGAATGCTGTTCCTACCTGCACACCTTCGGCACCCAAAGCAAAAGCGGCTAACATTGCACGACCAGAAGCGATTCCACCAGCTGCAATAAGTGGAGTCGGCTCTGTCGCAGAGACACCCAGAAGAGCATCCGACACTTGAGGGATAAGTGTCATTGTTGTCGATTCTTCTTTCCCATCATGACCTCCAGCCTCGAAGCCTTCTGCTACAATTACATCAACACCAGCTTCAACGCATTTCAACGCAAATTTACTACTTGAAACGACGTGAGCCACTTTTATTCCATTTTCGTGGAATAAATGTGTGTATTTCTTCGGGTTACCAGCAGATGTAAACACAGCAGGTACTTTTTCCTCTATTACCACCTGTACCAATTCATCAATATTGGGTTTCATCATTGGCAGATTCACACCCCATGAACCATCATACAAACCATCCGCAACAGATAAACTTTTTCTGAGTTTGTATATATGATCACGGAGCACATCGGCAGTCATCGAGCCAGCACCGATAAGCCCAAGTCCACCAGCTTTGCACACAGCTGAAGCCAATCTCCATCCACTACACCAAACCATGCCACCAGCTATGATTGGGTATTTTATTCCAAAAACATTACAGATTCTATTCATAATCTCAACAATTTTCTGCAAATATAATAAAAAAAGTCATAGCTTGTGGGGTGTAGGGTGTAGGTTTTTAGTATTTTTATTAAAAAAACATAATTGTGCATCGCAAATTGCTCATTGAGAATTAAAAAACAACGTTTTTTACTATCTTTGCGCTATGAAATTGAAACTGATTATTATATTTGCTGTTTTTAGTGTATCCGCTTCAGCACAAGTTACAAACGATACTATCCCTGAAGATTCCATTGACTACACCAAATATTTGCAAGAAGTCAAAGTCTATGGAGTTACAGGAAAGAAAACCAGTTTGAGCATATTGGATAAATATAAATTCAATCAAGATGCACAGTTGCAACAGAACATTCCAACTGGAGCAAATATTCTTGGCATACCTTTTTTTCTCATTGAAAAGCTTGGATTACGCAGTCACAAAATGACTCATAAGCAAAAAGTTAAACAAATCTTAGACAACTATTAAAACGAACCTTACACAGCTTATTGCTGCAGCAATGGCCGTCATGCCACAATGGATGATGGCAAAAGGATTGCACAAAGCAACCCCAGAACGTCCTAACATTATTTTTATACTCGCTGATGATATGGGGTATGGTGATTTGCATTGTTATGGCAATGATTTCGTACAAACCCCCAATATTGATAAATTAGCTGCTACTGGCACACGTTTCACGCAATGCTATGCTGGCAGTGGGATTTCTTCCCCATCACGCTGTTCGTTAATGACTGGCAAAAACACAGGCAAGACTCGCATACGTGACAACATGTGTACTGCCAAAGGAATAACGGGACTAAAAATTACGCCACAGGGAGATACTACAATCGTCAGACGCGCAAATTTACTACCCGAAGACACTACCCTTGCTACTGTCATTGGGAGTGCTGATTACAGAACGTGCCTTGTAAATAAATGGCATTTGGATGGCTATGACCCAAATGCCGCACCAAATCATAGAGGATTTGACGAATTTTATGGCTGGCTAATCTCCACCGTCTATAGCAATGACCCTTATTACTACCCATATTGGCGTTTTCATGGCGATTCTCTTGTCAATATCAAAGAAAATGAGCATGACGCACACGTTAGGCACAATACCGAAATTTCTACAGACGATGCTATTGCTTTCATAAACCGTAATAAAGAGAATCCTTTTTTCCTTTATTTGGCATACGACGCGCCTCATGAACCTTACAATATTGATGACACATCATGGTACGACGAAAATGGAGACTGGAACATGACAACCAAGCGTTATGCTTCACTTATCACTCACATGGATGGGCAAATCGGTAGGCTGCTTAAAGAATTAGACAGATTACACCTCAGAGAAAATACCATGATAATTTTTGCCAGCGACAATGGAGCTGCGGTCATGGCACCTTTGAAAGAACTGAACTGCAATGCTGGTTTTAAGGGAAGAAAAGGACAATTATATGAAGGAGGAATCAGAGTCCCGTTAATCGTCAACCAGCCAGGCAAAGTTCCTACACAAAATTTAAAAAATATAGTTTATTTTCCTGACATTATGCCAACACTGGCTGCATTGAGTGGATCAGAAAAATCATTGCCAAAGGATATTGACGGTATAAACATCCTACCATTGTTCTATGGGAAACATGTTGATACCGACAATCGGTTGCTATATTGGGAATTTCCAGGGAAACAAAGAGCTGGTAGGAAAGGAGATTGGAAAGCGGTAAGCATTAAACCTAATCAACCGTTAGAATTATACAATATCAAAGAGGATATGGCCGAAAGCAACAACCTTGCCGACAAATATCCTGAAATTCTGAAGGCCTTGGATGAAGAAATGAAGGCACAACATCATCCATCTGAAAACTGGCCTCTTCCAGGTGAATAGATATGAACATCTGTAATCCTTTCGGAAAGCCATTTTATATTATGTCAAAGCCTATAGGGGCTATGTGTAATCTAAAATGTGATTATTGCTACTATCTTCATAATAGCAATAACGAAGTTCAGATTATGAGTGATGAATTACTGGAGACATTCATCAGACAATATATTGAGTCTCAATCTATGCCACAAGTACTATTCACATGGCATGGAGGCGAACCAATGCTTAGGGGAATTGACTTCTATAAAAAAGTCTTACAAATCGAAGAAAAATATGCTCAAGGAAGAACTATTGACAACGTGCTGCAGACCAATGGCATATTGATGACTGAGGAGTGGACGAAATTCCTGCACGACAACGGTTTTCTTGTTGGAATATCCATTGACGGACCAGAAGAATTTCACAATGCTCACAGAGGAAATACTTTTCACAAAGTCATGTATGCTATTGAACTTTTGAAAGAGTTTGATGTCATGTGGAATGCAATGGTTGTTGTAAGCAACATCAATGCCACTTATCCTATAGAATTGTATAATTTCTTCAAACTAATAAATGCAAAATACATTCAATTTACTCCATTAGTTAGAACAAACTACCTGAGAAATGGTTTCAAAGATGCTCTCAACCCTTTACTTTGGGGAAATTTTCTGTGTAAGATTTTTGACGAATGGATGAAAGAAGATGTTGGAGAATACTTTATAAACATATTCGATGCCACCCTTGCCAATTGGATGGGCGAAATTCCTGGGCCTTGTTGCTTTGCACCTACTTGTGGACAAGTTGGAGTAATTGAATACAATGGTGATGTGTATTCATGCGACCATTTTGTTTACCCTGAATATAAACTCGGCAATATTAAAGAACACACATTTATTGAAATGCTATTCGGTGAGCAACAAAAAAAATTTGGGATGAACAAATGGAGCACATTACCACACAAATGCAGAAAATGCAAATACTTATTTGCTTGCAATGGAGAATGCCCCAAGAACAGATACACCGAAAATGAGTGCGGAGAAACAGGATTAAATTATTTATGTGAAGGTTATTACAAATTCTTCGAGCATGTAGCACCCTTCATGACCACCATGACAAATAAAAAAATCCCTACCGATTAAGGCAGGGATTTTTTCATTATACATTTAGTTAAATTACTTTGTAGTATCCTTGAAGATAGATACGCGGTTGAAATCATATTCATCGAAGAGTTTGTCTGTAATACCACAACCCTTAACTGAAATACGATCTTCAGCAATCTTATACTTCTTTACAAGAGCGTTCTTAACAACTTCAGCACGAGCCTGAGAAAGTTTCTGATTGTATTCTGCCTTACCTTCTGGAGAAGCATAACCTTCAACAAGAATCTTTGCTTCTGGATGATTCTTCATGTACTTAGCAACCATTTCAATCTGTGCATACTGAGCAGGATCAATAACTGACTTACCCTGACGGAAGATAACTGAAGGCTGGAGAACAGCACCTACTTCTTTCTTAGCATTTGTTTCGCGTGCAGCTGCTTTCTCAACTGCTACAGTCTTTCTGGCCAACTGATCCTTAAGACTTGCAACTTGCTTATTCAAGCCAGCGATTGCAGCATCCTTATCATTCAGCATGTTACGAAGGCTATTAATCTTACCATTCAAACCATCGATTTCACTTTGGTCACGGAGCTGTGAATAAGCAAAATTATGAGTTCCGTTAGAAGTCTTGAACTTGTAGATAACACCAGCGTTCAACTGTACCATACTCTTATTGAGGTTGTATAAACCTGTGTACTGACCAATTAGTGCATTGCAGTCCTTACCACCAGCAACGAGTGCGTAGTTGATAGAAGGTTCTACATATACTTGCCATGCTTTCTTCTCACCGAGATTAAAAGCAAAGTCAAGACCTAACTTAGAAGTAAGGTAATTCCATTCCATTCTTGAAGCGCTGCTGAAAGGATGGCCCCAGCCAAAACCAGCAACAGCAATCATTTCAAATGTGCGTGGAGTGCCCTTGTAGTGTCCGAACAGGTTCATAAGGTTGAATGTTCCCAAGAGGTTCAAGTTCATTTCACGAACCACAGTACTTGTTTTTACATTAGGAATAAAGTTTGTAGAACCCCAATGCATTGGATCAAATTCATTACCACTCTTCTCTGAAAAATAGAAGTTACCTTCAAATGCGAGCCCGAATACTGTTGTCAGATTCTTACCTACGCGGATACCAACGTTTGGATTAAGGTTTTTAAGCCATTCGCTATGAGTTGTTGCTGTTCCAACACCGGCATTTAAGCCAATGTACCAATTGTCAGAGAACTTATTGCCTGTTGTAGCTGTTCCCTGTGCTGATGCAGATACTGCCATTGCAGCTACTGCAAAAAACAATACTAACTTTTTCATTTTCATTTTGTTTTGTAAAACTAAAAATATAATAAATTGAGAACTAAGTTTTATGTTATTTAGGAAATTTGATGCAAAGTAACACATTTTTTTTCATATAACCAAATTTTTTAACAAAAAAAATGCGCTTACTTAGCAGAATTTAATATATTTCAATGATATAAATCAAATACGTATCGGTTTTTAGTCATATATTCAATTTATTACACCTTATTAAATATATATACGATTCAACCTACATTTACATTAGTTCTATAAATTATCTTTGCATTCGTGACATTGCTGCATTCATAAGCATTTTACCTTTTGGACCAGTCATTTTTTTCATCATCTTCCGCATTTGGTCAAATTGCTTAATCAGTTTGTTAACTTCATCTATCGACCTTCCTGATCCAGCCGCCAATCTCTTGCGACGTCCAATATCCAATATATCTGGATTTGCGCGTTCTTTTGGAGTCATGCTATTTATAATTGCGATAATTCCATCAAAAGCACTATTATCTATATCAATGTCTTTCATCACCTTACCAAGTCCTGGAATCATGCTTGCCAAGTCCTTGATATTTCCCATCTTTTTGAGTTGCTCTATTTGCTGTCTGAAATCATCATAATCGAATTTGTTCTTTGCTATTTTCTTTGACAGTCGGCGTGCTTCTTCTTCATCATACTGCTCCTGTGCACGTTCCACGAACGACACAACGTCACCCATTCCGAGAATACGATCAGCCATTCTTTCAGGATGAAACACATCCAATGCTTCCATCTTTTCGCCAGTACCGATAAACATAATCGGTTTATCTACTACCGTACGAATTGATATCGCTGCTCCACCACGGGTATCACCATCTAGCTTTGTTAGTATTACGCCATCGATTTCCAACCTGTCATTAAATTCTTTGGCTGTATTGACAGCATCCTGACCTGTCATAGCATCTACTACCAGCAATGTATCATCTGGAGATACGGCATCTTTCAATTTCTTGATCTGAAGCATCAGTTCTTCATCTATTGACTGACGACCCGCAGTATCTATTATTACCGTATCATAACTTTTTGCTTTGGCTTCATGAATAGCTGCTTTTGCAACTGCTATCGGATCTTTTGCACCTTCTTCAAGATAGATAGGAATACCTATTTGCTCTGCCAATACTCGGAGTTGCTCCATTGCAGCAGGTCGAAACGTATCACATGCTGCCAACAATGGTTTCTTGTGCATTTTATTTTTAAGCATCAAAGCTAATTTCCCACAAAATGTAGTTTTACCAGCACCATTGAGACCTGCCATCAGAATAATTGCTGGACGGTTTTCAAAAACAAGCTCTTTTGCGTTACCGCCCATCAACTCAGTAAGTTCATCGTGTACAAGTTTCACCATCAGCTGCCCTGGCTTTATTGCAGTCAGCACATTCATACCTAAAGCCTTTTGCTTGACAGTATCAGTAAATGTTTTTGCTACTTTATAGTTAACATCAGCATCAAGCAAAGCTTTGCGCACGTCTTTAAGGGTTTCGGCAACATTTATTTCGGTAATCTTACCTTCACCTTTTAGAATTTTAAACGACCGTTCCAGTCTGTCAGATAGATTTTCAAACATTTTTATGTAATAAATTTTTGGTGTCTTCTTTTTAATTCGACTGCAAAGATAATAAAAGGTTGATGGTTGATAACTGTTGGTTGATTGTTTTTAAGTTTTTTTAATGAGCTACAAAGCCTACCAATTGGGTAGGAGGTAAATGCTAATCATAAAAAGGCATTTGCCTCCTACTTTCACATTTACCGACCTCCCACACCACCGTACGTGCCGTTCGGCATACGGCGGTTTCGCGCTTTCTCATCTCACGATGTGTGGCAAGTTG